>NZ_BMQH01000011.1:0-107285 GCF_014648015.1 Butyricicoccus faecihominis | reverse complement strand
TTATCTTGTTACAAAGGCGGTCTCGAATTACAATGCCGCCTTGTGAATATTTTACTCTGTTTTACATCCAATGCGGAGTTTACACAGAATTCGGGATAGAGCCTGAAAATCTGTGACTTCACCATATAATGTACCTTCATGAACCAACATATCTCCTTCATATTCAGAACCATATCCCGTTTGGTTCATAAAAGTCTGACCGCCTAAGTGACAAGGCATTGTGAAGGGTATCCTTGCCCCCTCTTTAATCTTCCCTTCCGGAATACGAGATAATTCCTTGAATAGTTCGGCAGCAAAAGAAGGGCGTCGTAAATAAGTACTGGAGATATATGCTCCGGAGAGCTTCTTTAAACCTGTCATGGTAAGAATATCTTTCGTCTTTATTACCTGATAAGGACTTCTCATGACAACCAGCGATAAACTCTTCCAATTAGATGTAATACCAAATTTTCTAAATACTAAAAACTTCTTTTTAGAATAATAGAACTTATCCATAATCGGTGTAGTTTTGGTCCTTGCATCTAAAAATGCATACATAGAATTATCTGTATTCACCTCATAAATGCAAGAAACACACGAATCAGCAATCTCCTGCCGTTGAATATTATTTAATTGCTGATACAGCTCAATTTGCTGTTTCTCTGCATCATCTATTTGATGCCGCAGATTTTCAATCAATTTATCAAGATCCGCAATTTTCTGATTAATTACATCCTTAGTATTCATAAAGCACTCTCCTTTTCCCTAAATTACTCTAACAGCGGCTGGTTCTGTGCCTCCAATTTGGTATTGCACGCAATGATGCCGCATCGCTGGTACAGACACTCTATAATGACCACATCACGCGCGTTTCGCGGGTACAGCACAGCATGGCCTGCGGCTTTGAGAAGCGCCTGCGTTTCCTCTACCGTAAGCTGAAAGCCAAACGCAAGCTGTATCAGCTTGTCCCGTGTCGGTGTATAAGTACCGTCGAAAAGCTGGTAGCCATAGGTACGCGCCAAGCCTGCCGCACGGATTACTGCCGCCCTTGTCAGCTGTTTACGTTCCAGCAGGTCCGCTAATAGCTCCGGTACGGTTTTATTCTGCAACTCGTCAGCGTTCTCCTGAACAAAGGCTGCTGCATCTGGCTTGCTGCGCAGAATATCCATCAATTCGCCTGTGGTCTTTTCCATCTGTATCACCGTTTCTGTCATCTATTGATTTCCATTATAGCACAGAACCATTTCACCTTAAAATCAAATTCTAACCCGATCCGAACTCATCAGTAAAACCGCATCGGAGGCATTACAGATGAACAACAATAAGAAGACTAAGAAAAAGCGTCACAACGGTGAGGGCAGTATCCGCCAGAAACCGAATGGACGCTATGAAGTCCGTATCTCCGGCCGAGCCGGTAAATCGACTCGTATTTCCAAGTACGCCGATACACTTGATGAAGCTGTTGATATACAGCACGCTTTGAGTGTCGCTATGGTACAGACACCGCAGTATTTACAGAACAATACGACCGTAGGCGAATGGCTGGACAATTGGCTGACGACGTATATGCAGCACACGCTCAAGCAGTCCACCTATAAGAGCTATGAAACCTATGTCCGCAAGCATTTCAAACCGTCGCTCGGCTCGATCAAGCTGAAAGAATTAGACTCCGCGTACGCTCCAGATATTCTACAACTACAAGCAGGAGCAGGAAAAATTGTCACCCAAAACGATTTCCAATCTGAATATGTGCTTACATAAAGCTCTTGCACAGGCACAGTCCGAGGGACTGATTCTCTCCAATCCGTCCGGCAGTGTAAGCCTGCCGCCACTCACCAAACCGCATATTGAGGTTTTGACCCGTGAACAGCAGGCCCGCTTGGTGCAGGCAAGCTATCAGTTCCGGTATGGCGTATTTGTACGAATGACTTTGGTAACTGGCTTGCGATTGGGTGAGGTCGTCGGCCTGCGCTGGTGCGATATTGATTTCTATACGAATATGCTTCATGTCAACCAGACGCTCAATCGCTTACAGCGCTATGATGATGACGAGGCCGACAGCAAAACCGAGATCGTTACGCAGACACCGAAATCGCAGAACAGTATCCGCAGTATCCCTATGCTGCCCGAGCTAGTGATGGACCTCCAGAACTGGCGAACCGTGCAGATGCAGGATGCCGCCGCGCAAGGCACTGCCTACTTCGACAGCGATCTGATTGCTACGCAGGAGAACGGCCTCTATGTCGAGCCGCGCCTCATGCGCGAATATTATCAGAAGATGCTGGCGGCGGCCAATCTGCCGAACTACAACTTTCATGCACTGCGGCATACCTTTGCTACCCGTGCAATGGAGCAGGGCATGGATGCGAAAACGCTTTCGATCCTGCTGGGACATTATTCTGTTGGATTTACGCTGGATACTTATGCTCATGTGCTGACTGACCAGAAATGGACTGCGATGCAAACGATGGCGAATATGTATAATATGGAGCCGCCGCTGCGTCAGCCGATCCAGTTCTTTTGAGAGAGAAATAAAGCTGCCCGAGCGGGCAGCTTTATTTTTTTGCCTAAATCTTATAGTAATTTCTTCAGCAATCGATCCATCTTTTCATACTGTCCTGCAGAATCTATTCCTTCTATTAAGGGGAATATTTCTATAAATGGATAGATTTCAGTGCCTAATATTTGCTTATCATATGCTGTTTGCAGTCGTTCCTTAGACTTGCATTTACCATACATAATACAAAGACCGCATACTAATTCATTTTCCTCGATTGGACTAATTGAAAATAAATACTTAAACACCAAATCTTTTACATAATAGCGTCGTACACTACTATAATCACTAAATTTTGCATCTACGATCATATATTGGGAATCGCCATTTTCTTCAATTTTAATCAGAAAATCTGGCACATAGTAATGACCGCCTTGCCTACAGTCATCTTCATTACCCGCATACACAGATATAGAATTATTTCTATACAACCAGATACCATTTACAGAGCGCTGATCTGTATCAAAAATTACAGGCTGATAATATAAAGTAATCCTTTTCTGACCATTTTTTAATACAAATGTATTTCGTACAGAAGTATTTTTGTATTTCCATCGTTTTGATACCGGATATACGCAACGTCTAGAAGACTCCAATGAATACCCTCTATCTCTGAAATAGCAAAGGAATTTCGCCAAAAGATAACTTTCATACAAAGCTGAAATTTTAATAAAGGAGAGCATAAAATGTTCTTTAGAAAAATTATATATTCCAAAACTAAACCATTGATGAATTCTAACGAATATTCGATTATATTGTGGAACGGAGAGAAAAATTGCAGTCGGTCTAGGGGGTACTATATGTTGATCTAGGGGGATACGAAGAATATCACTATACATTCCCCATAAATATGTAAATTTTTCAGACAATTTCTCCAACTGAGTCTTTCCATCTTCTATCATTTTTCTTGTTTCAGAAAACATAAAAAATGATGAATAAATGTACTCTGAGCTATAATCTTCATCATTGGGGATTTTACTTAATAGATTACAGCAATATCCTTGCAAAGATTGTACCGAATCAATCATATTCCTTAGAAATGCTAAAATCACTCTATTCTCATATATATCATATGAGCGTGTATTTTGAACAGTTTCTGTTTTCTGTGGTTGATACACACGATTTCCAATAAATATACCTTGCGTACTATCTACTTGCCGCAAGTACTCTGGATGCGTTGCTGTATATGACAGCGTTCCCTGCGTCACATATTGTATTCGCTCTAGTCTCTCAATTACAGACATCTTTTTCAACTTGAATCTGCTATTAGCTTTGAAATATCCATAACTACTCTCATATATAGCTGCAATCTCTTCTGCTAACAAAATCTGTGTCGCAAGACTACGGTACCCATTCTCTTTAAGCCCAGATGGTTTTTTCGGTTTGAGTTCTCCATTTAACAAAAGCCATTCTTGATTATTATAAACAAATCTAGCCATTGCTTCTACCGAATTATTAAGTTCCTCTCGTCGCACCAAAATCGGTAAATACTCTGAATTCAGCGTACATTCTTGTCCATCTACTAATATAAGCGTAATAGACAACTCCGCAAACCCATAACAATCTAGAAAAATTCGTCTATTGCTTATCCCTCGACTAGGAAAATAAATTCGTCCATTATTGTAAACAGAGGACTCAAGCACATCATTGACATATACACGAACATCAGCAATTCGGTTCAAATCTTCACAATTCAATCGCATTTCATAACTTAAATCAGCGAAAATTTTATTGTTATTGCCCGTAGAATTCTCTATAATATGCTCTAGTCCAGCTTGGCGATTATCTATCCACCTACAAACTTACCCCCAGAGAACTTGCAATGAAAATTATCCTGGATGTGATCGAGAATACCGGAATTACAGCCACCGCAGGTATTGGTACGAATCTTTATTTATGTAAAGTCGCAATGGATATCTTGGCAAAACATATCCCTGCGGATGAGAACGGCGTGCGCATCGCAGAGCTGGATGAGATGACCTACCGTCAAACCATGTGGTCGCACCAGCCACTCACCGATTTCTGGCGGGTTGGACGTGGATACGCCAAGAAGTTAGAGGCACACGGAATGTTTACCATGGGCGATGTTGCGCGAATGTCGGTATGCAATGAGGATCTTCTTTACCAGCTCTTTGGGAAAAACGCTGAGTTGTTGATTGACCATTCGTGGGGCTGGGAACCCTGTACCATCCAAGCGGTTAAGGCATATCATCCCAGTGAAAACAGCCTTGGTTCCGGTCAGGTCCTGCATTGCCCGTATTCCGCAGAAAGGGCTCGGTTGGTGCTGAGAGAAATGGCAGAGCAACTGGCACTGGATTTGGTGAGTAAGAAGCTGATGACCGACCAGATTGTTCTGACGGTCGGCTATGACATTGAGAACCTAACTGATCCGGCACGGCGAAATCGTTATCATGGCCCAATAGTCAAGGATCACTATGGCCGCGAGGTTCCAAAGCACGCCCATGGAACCGAGCGCCTGAACGATTATACCTCCTCTACAAAGAAAATCATGGGGGCAGCTACAGCGCTCTTTGATCGTATTGTGAATACCGACCTCATGGTGCGGCGACTTAACATCGTTGCGGGTCGGGTGATTTCAGAGAGTGAGGCGATGACCAGAGAGGGCGAATTTGAGCAGATGGATCTGTTCACCGATTATGCTGCCGTTGAGGCTCGTCGAAAACAAGAGCAAGCAGAACTGGATCGGGAGCGAAAAATGCAGGAGGTTATGCTCACTATTAAGAAGATGGTGCCCATACGAACTATGAATTATCGGCGCATAGACCGCACGGTTGCAGGACATATTCGACCCATCCGTTACATCTGTACCCTCAGTCTGTGAGGGGGAACATCGTATAGGAGAAGGCGGCAGCGGGATGAATCTGCTGTGGCTGCAGATAAACTTTGCGCGCTTCCAAGCTGAGGAGTTTACACTGAATTTGGGATGGCCGCTATGCCCGTGTCAGCCTGCCCAGTGGAAACTTCAGCAGCACACACGCTTCTGTAACGGCTGTGTCGGCTGACAGAAGCGTGGAATGGGCTGGAACTTTAATCAGTTTTTGTGGATACAGTGGTCAAAACATCCATAGACTCCCTTGAGCCGCTGGCGGCTCAAGGGAGTTTTTTACGATAAATTCAGATTCCTCGATAAATCTCGATTTGCCCTTGCATAAAGAAAAAAATAAATGTATAATTATTAGACACTTGATTGTGAGGAGTGCAGAGAAGAATGTCCATTGAAACGTCGAAAAAGAAAAAAGGCATCCAGATGCCCCACACGTACATTATTCTGTTTCTGATCGTGTTGGTTGTCTGCCTGCTGACCTACGTGATTCCTGCCGGCCAGTTTGAGCGCCAGGAGGATGCCAGCGGCCGTATGCTGATTGTACCGGGTACATACACTCAGGTGGAATCGTCACCGGTTTCACCGCTGGAAATCCCCATGGCTTTTGTGAGAACTCTGGGCAGCTCCAGCGTAAACGAGATCATCTTCTTTATTTTCATCATCGGCGGCGCCTTTGAGCTGATTATGCAGACAGGGATGATCACCGCCTTTTGTGCCAAGCTGGGCAAGATGTTTGCGGGAAAAGAAAAGCTGCTCATCCCCATCTTCATTACGGTCTTTGCCGTAGGCGGCTTCACCATGGGAATGTCTGTGGAGGTTCTGGTGTTTGTGCCTATTGGGATTGCAGTGGCCAAGGCAGTGGGCTATGATACCATCACAGGTACAGCCATGATCGCCATGGGCTCCATCGTGGGCTTTACGGCGGGCATCTATAATCCCTTTAATGTGGGTGTGGCTCAGTCCATCGCGGGTGTGACTCCCATGTTCTCCGGAGCCTGGTATCGCTGGATTATCCTGGTGGCGTTTATTGTTGTGACCAGCCTGTATATTATTCATTACGCGGAGAAGGTAAAGAAGAATCCCTCCAAGAACCTGATGGGGAACGAGGATTCCAACCTGGAGGATGTGGATGTATCTGCGATTGAAGTGACCGGACGGCACAAGCTGATCCTTCTGGCCGTTGTCATCGCGCTTGCCGTTTTGATTTACGGCGTGGCCTACTTGGGATGGTTTATCACCGAAATGGCTACTTTGTTTTTGGTGCTGGGTGTGGTATGCGGTATTCTGGCCGGGTTCAGCGGCAACAAGATCTGCGATCTGTATGTGCAGGGCATGGCCAATATCACCTTCGGTGCGATGATTGTGGGAGTGGCCGGTACGATCAATACCGTTATGGTGGACGGCATGATCATTGATACCATTATCAATGCCTTGGCCAATGCGATTGTGGCACTGCCCAGCTCGGTAAAGATCATCGGTATGTTCCTGGTGCAGAACATCATCAACCTGCCCATCAACTCTGGTACGGGCCAGGCGGCAGCCACCATGCCGATCATGGCGCCTGTGGGCGATCTGGTGGGCCTGACCCGCCAGAGCACTGTGCTGGCCTTCCAGCTGGGTGACGGCCTGACCAATGCCATCTACCCCACTTCGTCCACCATGCTGGGATTTTTGGCTGCGTCCAAGATTCCCTATTCCGTGTGGCTGAAGTACGTCATTAAGCTGGTGATTTTGCTCAGCCTGGTTTCTATGGCCTTCCTGGCTTTGGCTGTGGTGATCGGTTACTGATCCGTTTAGAGCTGGCCGCCGCAACTGCATGGCGCGACGGCAGGATATTATAAATTTCAAAGATATAGGATGGGACATGCCATGGAAGAAATTCAGAAGCAAATTGCGAATATCGTTTCAGAGCTGATGCCGCAGCTGTGCGCGCTGAGCGACGAAATTTTTGATTACGCCGAGCCGGGCTATGAGGAGTACCGCTCCTCAGCTGCGCTGACAAAGTGGCTGCGAGCCCACGATTTTGAAGTAACCATTCCCTACGCCGGGCTGGATACGGCTTTTTGTGCCGTGTACCGCCACAAGGGAGGGCGGGCTGCCGGAGGGCGCGCAGTAGGATTTTTAGGGGAATATGATGCGCTGCGGGGCCAGGGACATGGCTGCGCCCACCATATGCAGACCCCTGCCATGATCGGCGCGGCAATGGCCCTGCGGGGAGTGCTGGAGTCTTCGGACCAGCCCTTTGAGATCCATGTGATCGGGACGCCCAGCGAGGAGTCGCTGGACGGAGGCAAAAACGAGATGGCCGCCCACGGCGGGTTTGACCATATTGATGTGGCCTTCATGGTGCACGGCAGCACATTGACCCAGCTGGAGACGCCCTCTCTGGCTCTGATCGAGATGGATGTGGAATTTCACGGCAAAACCGCCCACGCGGGTATTGCGCCTTATGCTGGGCGCAGCGCAGTGGATGCGGTGACCATGCTGCAGACAGGGCTTGGGCTCATGCGCAATCACCTCAAGGATTCCAGCCGGGTGAGCAATATTGTGCTGGCTGGGGGGACGGCAGTCAACTCCGTGCCCGATTTTGCCAAGGTTAAGGTAGAGATCCGCCACTCCTCCATGGCGTATCTGGAGAGCGTGGAGCAGTGGACCCGGGAGATTGCCCAGGCTGCTGCCATGGCTACCCAGACACAGGTACAAATTACCCCTGTGGCGCATATTTACAACACCACCATCAATGATGCCATGGGTGCGCTGCTGATGGAGTGTGCAGAAAAATTTGCGTGTGACGGAATTGCTCCGCCCCGGAAGGACTGCGGTTCTACCGATTTCGGCGCGGTGACCCACCGGCTGCCCAGCTGCTGCCTGCGGGTAAAGACCATCGAGACAGATGATCCTCCTCACACGGACGCATGGGTAAAGACCGGGAAAGAGGCGCGGGCTCATCAGGGCATCTATGACGGTGCTGTGTGCTGTGCACTGGCTGCCTTCCGCCTTGTGACGGATGAGGCTGCCTGGCAGGATGTGTACCAGTGTTTCCTTGCGCACCAAAAGGAGAATTGAGGAATGGAAGAACTCTCACGAGAATGCCTGATGGAGACACTGGATGTGTTTTCCGGGCTGAAGCGCATCGGCGGTTCGGAAGATGAGCACCGTGCCTGCGGCTATCTGATCAAGAAGCTGCAGGAATGGGGCATTCCATGCCGCGTGTATGAGTGTGACGGATATGTCTCCACTCCTATAGAAGCGTCAGTTACTGTAGAGGGGATGGATCAGACCTTTGAAGCCCTTCCCCGTTCCTTCTCCGCCCATTGTCCGGACGGAGTGACCGCCCCCTTGTTTTATGATGTCCATGCCCACGACCAGCTGAAGCCCAGACAGGAGCAGGATTGGTACGCGGGGGCGCGGGGCTGCATCGTGATTGGGGACAATTTTTATGAGGACTATGTTCAAAAGCTGCGGGGATACGGTGTAAAGGGCCTGATCCATCTGTGGACCAGCGAGGAGCCTGTGCTTCACTACGAGACGGTCAGCCCTGTGTGGGGCACCGCGGAGCCTGAAAACGGAAAAACCTATCCTGATTTTCCGGTGGTGGGCCTGAGAAGCTGTGACAGAGAATCCATACTGCCCTTGCTGACGCCTGGAGCCTGCAGCCGTACCGCGACGGTGCGCAGCGTACTGCAGTGTGGATGTGTGCGTCTTCAGATCCCTGTAGCCGAGCTGGCCGGTGAAACGCCGGAGTATGTGCTGGTGGGCAGCCACTATGACTCCTGGGATTATGGTGTGACGGATAATGCCACCGGGAATGCCGCTGTGTTGGAACTGGCACGGGTACTGTCCCAGAAGCAGCTGCGGCGGGGTGTCAAAATCGCGTGGTGGCCGGCCCACTCCAACGGACGGTATGCCGGGAGCACTTGGTACTGCGATGAGCAGTTTGAGGACCTGGATGCCCGTTGTGTGGCGCTGGTCAACATGGACTCTCCCGGCTGTATGGGAGCGCAGGAGATCGGGTTTTCCACGTCCGGTGTGGCAGGGGATACCCTTGGGGATATCCTGCGTCGGTGCACCGGGCAGGCTGAGGTGGTGATCCGCCCGCTGGGGCGGGGATCAGACCTGTCATTTTTCGGGCCGCGCATTCCCATCCAGGTGTCCTTTGACTTTTATCAGGCGCCGCCCAACCGTGGCCGCTGGCACTGTGCAGGCAGCGGCGGAGGCTGGTGGTGGCATTCCGTGGAGGATACCATGGATAAGGTGGACCCCCAGCTTCTGATGAGGGATACACGGGTGCTGGTGGAGCTGGTAAAAGAGTTTGCCGATGAAGCGCATCTTCCCTTTGACGCGGCAGGGTGTCTGGCGCAAATGAGAGATACTGTGGCAGACATCCGGACCCATTGCGGCGATGACTTTGATTTCGCTCCTGTAGAACGGGCACTGGAGGAGTTGGACAAGGCCTGTGCCGGGCGTATCTGCTTTTCCAGTGACAGACAGGCGAAGGAGGCAGGAGGCCGGCTGACGAGACTGCTGTGCAGTGCCTGTGATGAATATCACTTTGACAACACATTTGCAGTGGGCCTGCTGCCCGGTCTGCAGCTGGTCAGGGGCAAGCACCGCAACGACCTGCCACCTCAGGAATTTTTGTATTGGCGGACAGCCTTCCGCCGGCAGGTGAACCGCTTTGTATCTGAGTGCACAAGCATTGTCCAAGCACTGAACAGCGACGCGGACAGTGTGGTATGATAGAGAAAGGGGATATGGATTATGCAGACCAATATCAAAGAGTATGACGAATCGTTTGATCTTACCCAGGCACTCCAAAAGAAGGGCACCAAGGAATATGGTTTTATTCATTTGGCCCAGCGGGCCAACGGTTCATGGGTGAATATTCCCATTATGCTGGCGGTGGGCGCCCAGGACGGTCCCACGTTGGTGGTGGATGCCTGCAACCACGGCGACGAGTATGAGGGTACTGAGGGAATTATCAAGACCTTTGAGGGGCTGGATGTATCCAAGATGAAGGGAAGCTTCATTGGAATCCCTGCCCTGAATGCAGAGGCCTTTGCCGAAATGAAGCGCTATAATACCCTGGACTTTGTGCCCCAGGATCTGAATCGCATCTATCCGGGCGGAACCGGCCCCATGACGGCTTATGTGTGCAGCTGGTACTGTGAGAACATCATCAAGAAGGCTGACGCGGTGATCTGCATCCACGGCGGCGGCAACAGCGAGTATCTGGAGCCTGTTGTGCTGTACTGCGGAGAGGAGTCTCCTGTGGCGTATAAATCCCGTGAAATGGCCCAGTGCTTTGGCTTTAAGGTCTTGTGGAAGAACACCCGCTACGCGGAGAACAGCGGAATTGAGGATGAGTATGCCTATCAGATGGGCATTCCCTGCATTACACCCGAGATCGGCGGACAGTGCACCCGCATGTATCAGCGGGATGAGCACAAGCAGATGTTGGAGACCGGAATTCGCAATGTGATGACCCTGCTGGGGATTCTGGAGGGCAGCGTGCCCGCCAATGAGGGCGTACACCACTATGACATTGATTATATCTATAACCGCAACGGCGGGATTCATGTGCCTGTGAAGAAGGCAATGGATTCTGTGCGTAAGGGCGACACGCTTTCCATCATTACGAACCTGTTCGGAGAGGAAGTGGATCGGGTCATTGCTCCCTTTGACGGTGTGGTCATCGGGTACTGGACATATTCTGTCTGTCCTCCTCATGGCTGGGTATACATGGTTGGCAAGCCTGTGGATGGGGAGTAAAGCGCCCAGATCCATGCATCCTGCAAATCGAAGTGCCAGTTGAGTATCCTAGATACGAACAGGGCAGAAGCAGAGTGGGCTGTACATGGCCTGCAGAAATGAAAAAGGGCACCCTTTTGGATGCTCCAGTCTGTCGAAAAAGTCCAGCGAAAGCTGGGCTTTTTCGTTTGTAAACGGGAAAAAATGAGTGGTGAGGGATGCTGAAACGGGGAAAAATGGGGCACAATGACCGGGTGTCTGGACATGCTGACAGCCAGCTTAGCTGGTGGTTTTGACTTGAGCTTATGCAATCAACAGCTTCTTATTGTTGGATAGACAACTTGATTTTCTGATAGGTGTTCCAATCAATGAGGTTTTGTTTGCGAAGGACCTCATTGAAGTAATCAAACCAGATTCGTTTCGTCAAAGCCTCGCGGCTTGGTTTTCTCATACGCAGGCCCCCTTTGCTACAGTATGCCTGATCTTTTGGGCGGTCATACCTGGCATGATGATAAAAAATGAATCTGCTCATTTTCCAAGGAGCAGGGCCTGTGCGAGGGTAATTGGGCCCCTTTTGGTGATCGACTGCACTGAGATTGTTCCGTAGGGTAAGGTTGTATCTCATATACCGCTCTTGTTGCTTTGTGGATGGCGATGGAACATATATTCCAGATCTGGCTCTTTTGTGGACAGGATTCCCGCTTGTAATCTCTGGTTGCTTAACATATGCCAAAGCGACGAGCAAACGGGGAGGGAAATATCCGCAAACGAAAGGACGGACGCTGGGAGGGTCGGTACACAGTCGGTCACGATCCAGAAACAGGAAAGGCCATCATTAAAAACGTCCTTGGAAAGACGCAAGCGGAAGTCAAGGAAAAGCTGAAGAAAGCCATCGAGGAAAATGTGGGCATCGACTACGGACGGGCCAAGACCTACACCGTGGGTAACTGGTTAGAAGTGTGGTATGAGAACTATGCCAAAATCAAAATGCGCCCATCCACCTACCTGACCTATCATGGCTACATCGAAAACCACATCAAGCCGCAGCTCGGCAAGATCCCGTTGAATGATCTGACGACGCTGCATCTGCAACAGTTCTACAAGAAATTGTTGGCAGAAGGGCGGGTAGAGCGAATCGAAGCACAGAAGCAGCCCAAGGGACTGAGCGCCAAAACAGTGCGCAACATCCATCAAATCATTTCCTCTGCCCTGAAGCTGGCAGTCGAGCAGCGGCTGATCGCCCACAATCCGGCAGACGGCTGTGCACTGCCGAAGGCGGAGCGCAAATCAGATTTGATCTTATCATCAATTCCGCTGATAGAATCTATATTTGTAGCTTTAGAAATCCAGCCTTTTGATTTCAGATATTCATAGATTTTCTTTTTAGTGACTTTGCCTTTTTGCTTGGAAACAGGGTGTATGAACATATCTTTAATCAACTGCTTTTTATGCTCTGTAGAAAGCGGTTGACCATCAATTTTTAATGGATTTAATTCGTTGAGCAACATATACTCGCTATATAGTAAAGAATCCTTAGGCAGAACAGGGTCACCTGTGTAAGTACAGCGACCGATTAAATTGACGAGAAATGCTTCAGCTGAATGATCAAGATCAATCAGTTGATTAAAGTTCCACGGATAAATTTTTTCTTTGCTATCAGTGTTAGAACGAACAGCCCAGTGATGTGCTGCTTTATCATTTAGTGGACCGACATAATACGGAACACGGAATTCAAATGTTTTTCTAATCTTCTCAGCGGGAGTGTAACCATCGCATTGCTGTTGTGCTAGAAATGGTAAATATAAAGAAGCGTTTTTCAATATTGCATCTAGTTCGCGCAGTTGAAGCTGATAGGGGATAACTCCATTTTCAGAGCTTCGCAAACGCGGCAGAAAAGAACCATCAACGATTTTTTGATATATAGTTGCAATGACAGGGGATTTGGATTCCGCCATTTCAGGCAAAGACTTTTTTAGGAATTTGCAAAAAGCCTCCTGTGAGCAAGTGTAATCGCCGCTTTTATGATGATATTGGCTATAGACAGCATAATTATCAATCTTGTCCTCTTTGTCACAAAAAATAGAGTTATATCGTTCAATGCAGTGCGCCTTAATATAATCTTTAAGTACTCTTAAGTCAATGTTATTTTGCTTATATACAGCAATTTTGGCATCGCAAAGGTATCTGTGCGTACCGATAATTTCCGCAAAGCGTGCGGCATCGTATACATCTTTGGCAGCAGTAACTACGGATATATGATCATCTAATACCTCACAAAGTTCATTGTAATTTGCATCAAGATCATTTTGCAGCGTAATTTTCTTGGCATCTTTAAATCGGTCATCACCGAACAGATTGGAGAGTGCAACAGACCTTCCTGACAGCAATTCAGAAATGTAAAAGGGAGAAATTCCGGCTTCATTTTTGCTGGGCTTCTTTAGACCTTCGGTAAGTAAAGCTGCCTTTTCCGTAACTCGCATATTAGGAGTTTTCAAAATGTTTAGATAATTATCCGTATTGTGCGGAACAAAATCCAATCCGTATGCATCTGATAAAAGAGTACAAAAATCATCGAACTTATCCCTTAAAGATGAGTCATTGTCCGATGTTTCCGATATTTCGTAGAGGAAATGTCCCCGTGATTTCATCAAATGATGTAGTGCAAGATAGACAAGACGGACATCATGCGAATCTGTGGAATGTGCTAATTCACTGCGAAGATGATATGTGGTTGGATACTGGGCGTGATAATCGCAGTCATTAAAATTGGAATCGGAGAATAGAGAATATTTAGAATTTATACTTTTATCTTCCTGCCATAAATCACTCTCATGCATACGGGCTAAAAATTGAGGATCCTTTTCATTTAATGCAGGAGCAAAGAGCATTTCTAAAATATCAAGACGTTGTTTTCTGCGCTGCAAGCGACGCCTTGCAGCACGATGAGTACGGCGCTCTGCAGCAGTTGATGCATCGGGGAACAGACGAACACCCCACATGGCTTTTCCTTTAGTTTTTAGAACATGATACATTGTATCCGTGACGGCCCAGCCGACAGAACTGCTGCCGGCATCTATTCCGAGATAATAAGGAATCTGCGTTTTTTCTTTCATTTTCTTTATCTCTCTGATTGACAAATTGATGATTGGGGTGGATAATAATAGTGTACCAATGATTTACTACCATTAGGTATTACACTACAAGTTCAAATAAGCTTTTAGCGCAAGCGCCGTGTATGCGGCTCCACAGTGTGTGGAACAAGAGATCTCTTAGGAGATCTCTTTGTATTTTGTCCAATTATTTTGCGACAATTTAACTTTTATTGGTTTAATATTACCACAATGGGCATCAAATAGCAATGTTTTACAATGTGTATAAACTACAAAATATAAAAGACTGACTGATACCACATAAGTATATCAGTCAGTCTTTTTGTTTTCTTCATCAAAACGGCGGCGGAATATGCGAATGATGCGCAGTATGTCCTTCTGCTCGTCCAAAGTCATGGAGGACAACTGTGCGTCGATTTTCCGTTTGATCTCATTGGTTTCCGGTTGTTTCTGCGGGACTTCCTCGACCGAGCCGATCAGTTCATAAAACGATATGTCCAACGCAGTGGCGATACGGTTCAGCGTTTCAATCGTCGGATTGCGCAGACCGCGTTCGATTTGTCCCAAGTGTGCAGCGTTCAGATCGGCTTTGAAAGATAATTCTTCCAAGCTGATGCCCTGTGCGTTGCGGAAAGTCCGGATTCGTTTGCCGATTGCAGCCGAAATATCAGTCATTGGCAACACCTCTCATACCATCATAGAGGTAGTTGTTCCAATCGGCAAATTGATATATACACTTGTAAATAGTGATTGTTATATCATTTACAAATGAGGCTGGAAATGATATACTGTGCATAAGAAAGCAAAGGGGAGGGGATCGCGTGAAGTGTCCAAAGTGCGGTTCGGAAAATACGCAGTATGTGGCTGTTCATCATTCTGGCAGCAGCGGATCGTTTACAGATGCCTGCTGCGGTATGATGATTTTCGGGCCGATCGGCATATTGTGCGGCCTGTGCGGAGCAAGTCCGGGATTTACCGATGATTACTGGGTGTGCCATTCCTGCGGTAAAAAGTTTCAAGCGGGGACTGCGAAAGCAGCGGAAAAGGCTCGGCAGGAGAAAATTCAACAAGAACTTAATGCAAAAGCCAGGCGAAAAGCATTGCTGTCGGCAGCGAATCCAGTAATACTCCAGAATATCGACAACGAAGTGATAGAAGCTGAAAACCGCTATAAGGCTTTGAAAGCTCGCCTGAAAGCGGATAAGCAGGCATTTTTGCAAGAGTACCCGGCGTGTAAGGTACAGAATACATTCCGGATGATTGGGAGAGGAATCATCATTGCATTGATGGGCTTTATAGCATTTCTGGCTATTGATATGGACGAACTGATTACGATAATTATCTGGTTTCTTGCTGCAATGGTGATTGGAGTAATGTGCATGATGCCGCCGTATTACATAAAGCTATCACCAGCCTTAACCGAGTTAAACGAAGCAGTCGAAAATGCAAAGAAATATAAAGAGTATTTAGATAGACTGAAAAAGGCTCGTGATGAAGAAAACGGTGTATGAATGGCTGATGGCAGTCGGCCATCGAGCAGGCTGTCATCAACGCGCAGATAGGAGCTTTTACTGGAAAGGCATGAAGTTTCCGCTGTGTGCTCGATGCACAGGCGTTCTGGTGGGATATATTCTTGCTGTGCCAGCGTATACGGTTTGTAGAAAGAACGTGAGCGTGTATGCCGTTTGCTGTATCCCACTGGTGATAGACGGTTTAACTCAGCTATGGGAGTGGCGGGTGTCTACCAATCGAAGAAGATTTGCAACAGGCGCTTTAGCGGGATATGGTATCTGCTCCATGGCGATAACGTTGCTGTTATTCGTAAAAAATTTAATGCTAAGGAGTTGGTAAAAGATGTTCTGTCCAAATTGCGGTACGGAAATTAAGGAGAAGAAAACATTTTGTCCGAAATGCGGCTCTCCGCTGGGCGTAGAGGCAGTTCAAGAGGACACAAAGACGGTGGAAGCTGCTGCAAGCACAGAAAACGTTCATGAGAATGTAATACCACCACAGGGAGCGCCAGTACCATCGAAAAAGGGCGGTAAAAAGAAGTTTATCATCGGCGGTATTGTGGCGGTTGTACTGATTTTGATTGCAGTGATGATTGGTACGTCTGGTGGTAATACAGGCTCGACCAGCACGGACACTTATATCGAAACCGTACAAAATGGCTATCTCGGCGAATTTACCGATATGACGGTGCAGAAATTGCTCAGCAGCTACTATGAAGATCTGCTGGGATGCACAGCCGAGTGGGACGGCGGAGAGAACGATGATGGTCAGCAGATTGTTGAAGTAAAATATACAGATGAAACTGTGGGCGACACAACGATTCAGTTCAAAATGCTGGACGAGCAGGTGTTCAAAATTTCTGCTTTTCATGATCCCAATACAGAGATTGAAAAGGCAAGCGACCTTGCGGCAGAGTTAAACAGTCTATACTTTATGGCTTACACCACAAAGCATGAAACAGAACTCGACAGCGCAGAGAAGATGAAAGTCTTTATTGATCAGCTGGATCAGATCTCTGGTTCTGCAGTGTTGTATGGTGCGGCAGCAAACTATACGGGTGATCGCGCACAGCTTTGTACACTGTTTGGTGAGGACGCATTGGAAACCTCGGTTCCGTGGGTACTGGATGCGTATGGCTATCTGGATATGAACGACTATGCACAGCAGGACACTGCTGATACGACAGCAGTAGAACCGGCATCGACTGCGGATGCTTCGTCGGCTGATTACATTTTTCCGAGTGATCGGCAGTACATCACCGAGGACAATATGGCAGGCTGGAATCAAAAGACGGCGCTGCTGGCCCGCAATGAGATTTATGCTCGACATGGTTATGTGTTCAAGACGCAGGAAATCCAGAATTACTTTGCGGCTAAATCGTGGTATACGCCAAATTCGTCCTATGATGGAAGCGATTTGAGTGATGTAGAAAAGGCGAATGTCGATACTATTTCTGCATATGAGCAGAAGATGGGCTGGACCGAGCAGGATGTTTCGCCGACAAAGTTGGCGCAGGGTGCGGTCAGCAGCTATGTGGAGAGCCAAGGCGATTACTGTACCGGTTTCGACTATGTTAGACCATATGCAGAGAACGAATATTTGGTCTGTGCAAAGATTGGTGAGTATGAATGGGAGGCCGAATATATTGTAGAGGTCAACGGCTCTGACGCATGGGTAATCGGCCGTCTGGACGGCGGTGTGTTTAGACCGGTATAAAAGCCAAAAGCCCGAGCGGGAAACCGCTCGGGCTGACAGCAACGTGACAGCAATCACGATAAAAACAACCGAAACTGTATGTGCTATATGTACTCAAAAAACGGGATGATGAACTGAATAAGACGGAATAACACAGAAAAAGATGCAAAAAATCAAAACTTTGCTTTTCAAATCTCTCTGTCTCCGCCATGAAAGCTGCACTTTTTGTTATGAGAAGTGCAGCTTTTCTGCATTTATAAATGGAAAACGATAACTTTTAGAACGACTTAACTTTCCTTGACAGCAATCGTGACAGAATTTGTTGTAAAACACCAAAAACATAGCATGGCTTTTATGAAAAAGATGAAACTTCAAAAACTTCGTAAAAAACAGTTGACAGCTGCGTGTTTATCGCGCTACAATAACATCGTAAGATAACGAGGACGTACTCGTAAAATAACGAGGACGTACACGTTAACCAATAAAGCACTGTTATGCCGATGAAAGTGAGGTGTCGTTCGGCATGGGAGTTACCATGAAGGAAATCGCCGAGCGTGCCGGCGTTCATCCGTCAACGGTCGATAAGGTCGTACATCACCGTGTAGGTGTCAGCGATGAGGTCCGCGCAAGAGTGCAGGCCATTATTAACGAGTTGGGCTATACGCCCAATCCGAGCGGCCGTGTGCTGCAGCGTCAAGGCAAAGTGTACCGCATTTCTGCCATTCTGGTGCAGGTGGATGCACTGCCGTACCTGAAAAAAGGTATCGAACGCGGTGTAAAAGAGCAGACTGGTTTCGATATTGAAGTCAGCTATGCAGTTACCGGGTTCCAGGAAGCCAAGAGGCAGAGCGAGTATATCGACAAGGCCATCAACGAGCAGTCCGACGGCATCATCCTCAGTCCGATCAACGCAGATTGTGTGCGTCGAGCGATTAACCGGGCGGCTGATGCAGGTATTCCTGTTATCACCACCGATTCGGATATCGCCGGTTCGCGCCGTACCTGCTGTGTCAGCATTGACAGCGCAAGAGCCAGCCGCATTGCCGGTCGGCTGATGGGGCAGTTTCTGAACGGAAACGGCAAGATTGCCATCATTTCGAGTGCGATTGAGACAGAAAACAACAACTACTATGTGCAGATGCGTGAACAGGGATTTGCGGATTTTCTGAAAGTGGAGTATCCGCAGATTGAGATCGTATCGCGCGTGGAGAGCTTCGAAAATCCGCAGATCACCTATGAAAAAACGGTGCAGCTGTTAGCAGAACAGCCGAATCTGCGCGGAATTTACATTACCTGCGGCGGCGTAGCACAGGTCGGCAGGGCGCTGATCGAAACCGGTCGTGCGAACGATGTTCGTGTGCTTTGCTACGAGGATTATCCCGAAATCGTAGAGCTGATGCGACAGGGCGTTGTAGATTGGACACTCGGCGGTGAAAAAGACGAGCAGGGCGCGCTTCCGGTCAAGCTGATCATGGATCAGCTCGTATTCGGTAGAAAACCCGTGATCGACCGTATTTTTACCGACATCCGTATTCTGGTTAAGGAATGTTTTTCATAAAAATATTTGCGAATCCCGCAGATATTTTTTTGTAGAGATTTACGAGTACGTACTCGTAAATCGAAAAATCGGCTGATACAGCGATAAAAACATAAAATCCCGTCAAAAGATATTTGCTAAATAACAGCAGATATTTTTTATAGAGAATTACGAGTACGTCCTCGTAAAGAAAAAATTGCATAAATGAGAAGAAATTACATACTTGAGGAGGAAATATCATGGAAGAACTGAAAATCGGTCTGGTAGGCACGGGCGCAATCGGCCGCACGCACATTGAGCGTATCAACAACACCCTGCAGGGTGCAAAGGTAGTCGGCTGCGCGGACGCAAATGTTGATTTCTGCAAGTCGGTTGCCGAGAAGTACGCCATCAAGGCTTGGGAGAGCGGCGAGGAGATGATCGCTTCGGACGAAATCGACGCCGTTGTTGTTACCACGCTCGATCCGTTTCACGAGCAGTACGTCATGGCGGCAATCAAGGCCGGCAAGTATGTATTCTGCGAAAAGCCGCTGGCACCCGAGGCGGATGCCTGCAAGCGCATCGTAGAGGCTGAGATGGCCGCCGGCAAGCAGCTGGTTCAGGTCGGCTTCATGCGCCGCTATGACCCGGGCTACAATCAGCTCAAGAAAGCTATCGATTCCGGCAAGTACGGCCTGCCGCTCATGCTGCACTGCGTACACCGCAACTATGACGCACCGGGTTTTACCACTTCTATGCCGGTTGAGAACTCCATGATCCACGAAATCGACGTTCTGCGCTGGCTGCTCGGTGAAAACTACAAGACTGCCGAGGTCGTATTCCCCAAGACCACCCGCAACGCGGAAGGCGAGCTGCGCGACCCGCAGATCATGTATCTGACCACCGAATCCGGCGTGCGCATTGATGTAGAATCCTTCGTAAACTGCCGCTACGGCTATGACGTCCGCTGCGAGGTCGTCTGCGAGGAAGGCTGTCTGAATCTGCCGGAACCGGCAAACGCAATGATCCGTACCAATGATTCCCGCGTAACGCCCATCTGCCACGACTGGTCCGAGCGCTTCCCGGAAGCGTACAATATCGAATTCCAGTCTTGGATCAACGCCTGCAAGGAAGGCCGCGTAGACGGTCCGTCCGCGTGGGACGGCTATACCGCACAGGTAACTGCAAAGGCCGCTTCCAAGGCGCGTGACACCCAGTCCGTTGTTGAAATCAAGTATGACGCAATGCCGGACTTCTATAAGAAATAACTTATCTTCTCTTTTTATTTTCTACTTCTCTTTCGCGTGCCGCGGTGCATCGGATACCCGCGGCACGAGCGAAGAACACTCTGAAAGGATATGCAAAATGAGATTCTGCTTAAATACCGACTGTCTCGGCTACATGCCGTTTGAAGAAATGCTTGATACCGTTGCGAAGCTTGGCTACGAGTCCATCGAAATCGCCTGCGGCAACTGGTCCAAAGCGCCGCATATTGACCTTGATGCCATGCTTGAGAGCGAGCAAGCCCGCAAAAGCTTTATGGACGCTATCGCAAAGCGCGGACTGGTACTTGAGGTGCTCAACTGCTCGGGCAACCAGCTTGCACCGAACGAGGAGGGCAAGCTGCATCAGGAGGTAGTCGAAAAGACCTTTAAGCTGGCAGGTCTGCTCGGCGTCAAAAAAATCGTTATGATGAGCGGCTGCCCGGGCGGTTCGGCGGAGGATCACACCCCGAACTGGATCGTAACGAGCTGGCCGCCGATCACCACCAAGATTCTCAACTGGCAGTGGGAAGAGGTACTAATCCCCTACTGGAAAAAGACGGTCGAGTTGGCAAAGGCCAACGGCATTGAGAAGATCGCACTGGAGAACCACGGCTGCCAGATGGTCTACAATCCGGAAACGCTCATTCGTCTGCGTGACGCAGTCGGCCCGATGGTCGGCATGAACCTCGATCCGAGCCATCTGATGTGGATGGGCGGCGATCCGGTCGCCGCAGTACACAAGCTGGGCGCGGACCGCATTTACCATGTACACGCCAAGGACGTCCGCATCGAACGCAACTATATCGGTCCGGACGGCGTACTCGACACCAAGACCATCGACCAGTTTGCAAAGCGCACATGGAACTATGTTGCACTCGGTCACGGCCATGATGTCAGCTGGTGGAAGGAATTCCTGTCCTGCCTGAGCATGGAGGGCTATGACGGCCCGATCAGCCAGGAGATGGAGGATCTGACCATGCCGGCACTGACCGGACTGAAAAAGTCCACCACCGTACTCAAGGAAGCAATGCCCTGCGATCTGTAAAAAATAACGCTTCGGCGCTATTGAATAAAAATAAAAAAGAGAGACCCCTGAAGAGAAAAACGAGAGGAAAGAAAGGATAATTATCATGAAAAAGAGACTGTTAGCGATGACTCTGGCAAGCGCACTGTGTGCAGGTATGCTGGCGGGCTGCGGCGGCGGCACCTCTGCGAGCGGCAACGGCGGTTCTTCCGCAGACAGCGGCAGCAGCGACGCTTACAACATCTCGGTTATCGTAAAGCTGACCGACGGCCACTTCAACAAGGTTATGGCAGGTGCAAAGGCATACGCCGATGAGCACGACAACGTAAACGTAGATATCCAGTCTCCGACATCGGCAACGTCCTACGATGAGCAGGTCAACATGATCGAGACCTCGCTCGGCAACCCGAGCATTGACGCGCTGGTACTGGCTCCGCTGCAGTCGAATTCTGCTTCCACGCTGGTTGCGAACACCGATAAAGTTGTAATCGCACTCGATACCGACTTTACCTCGGACAAGAAGCTCGCGTTTGTCGGCACCGGCAACAAGGACGCTGCCAAGAGCGGCGGCACGGCAGCCGTAGAAGCCGCCAAGGCGAACGGTGTTGACAAGCCGACTGTCCTTATCGTTACCGGCGTACAGGGCGACGAGACGCACGAAGCACGTCTGGCCGGCTACAAGGAAGGCGTTGAGGAAGCCGGCGGCGAGGTCATTGAGGTGCAGTACTGTGACGGTCTGGCTGAGAAGGCTGCAACCGCAATGGAATCCGTTATGCAGATGTATCCGGACGGCATTGATATTGTTCTTTCCTCCAACGATGACATGGCAATGAGCGTTGTTAAGATCATCAAGGACTCCGGCAACGTCAAGTATGCTGACACCATCGTCTGCGGCTTTGACGGCAATACCTCCGCTATCTCCGCCATCAAGGACGGTACGCTCGGCATGGATATCGCCCAGCTCGGCTACGACATGGGCTATAAGGCAGTGGAAGCTGCGGTAAAGGCACTGGAAGGCGAGCAGGTTGACTCCTTCATCGACTCCGGCTCCAAGGTCGTTGACTCCACCAACTGCGATGAGTACATCGACGACATGAAGGCTAAGGGTCTGTGGGAGTAATTCGCAGACCGGCTGCACGCTGTTAAATCTCTTTTTCCTTTGGAAAAACGGTCGGGTCTGACGCTCCAACGTTCCCAATCGTACCGCCTCGGGACGGCGGTATTGCCCAAGGAAGATAATGCTGAAACACACAGCGCACGGAACGAAGGTTCTGTGCGCTGTTTCGGTTCTTTGCTTGCAAAGCGGACATCAACAAAAAGTATCCACAGCCTGTGGATACTTTTGCGGCCGCACATCATATTATAAAAAAGGAATCAGCCGGCCGGCTGATTCCTTTTTGCTCAATATCCCGTTTTAAGCAGTTTTCGTGCAGCCGCAAACGCTCTTTCCTCGCCCTCGTCGCGCAGAATACGCAGCAGGGATTCCAGTGCGGCGGCGGTATCCGGGTGGATGATATAGTGATCGACCGAGTGCGCATAGTAATCATACGGATCGCTGTCGCGGTAGGCAGCACCGCGATAGGTCTTGCTGGCGGCTACGCGGTCGCAGAACATCTCTATTACATATTGAATGGGCATTTTCATGCCGCACATACCGGAGCCGTCGGCGGCGTAGTCGATCCAGTACTCCAGATGATGCTTATTCCGGCCCTTATGATGCAGCCATGCTGCGCTGTAGCCCTTTTCGCGGCGTTCGATCTCGTTCGGGCTGCGGTTGCCCTGATAATATTTTGCACCGGCGGAAAACTCCACCGGACTGAACTTGCTCAAATCGTGCGTCAGTCCCTGCCAGTATAATCCAACGCGCCAGCAGTGCCGGAGAACCAGAAAACGATGGTGCTGCACCGTGCGCAGATGTGAAAGCCATTTCATGGCATGCGCCCTCCTTTTTTCGGACTGATAGTATTCTACCATGCTGTGCGGAAAAAGAAAAGCAAAAAACAAGGTGCAATGTGTGTCACAGGGAACTCGCGCTTTACGTTTTTTGCGCATTGTGATAAACTATAGCAGTTCAGACAGATACTGCAGCGGGTGCATGCATACAGCACACAAATACCATTATCAATTTCATTTGCCATGCGGCAGCATGCCCGCGTAAAATTTCCGCGCTCTCTACGCGCGGCGTACTCTGCTTTTGCTGCACTATTTATATGAATGGAAAAAGAAAATTCCGTGTATATGGGAAAATATATAGAATCGGATGAATTTGTTTACATACTATCAGGAGAAAAAGAGGAAACTATGAAGGCATACAAGCGGTTGATCGCCGGAACGGCGGCTGCGGTCATGCTGGCGCTGACATGCGGCGGCTGCGGTGCGGAAAAGGAGCCGGTGACGATCACAATCTGGAACTACTATAACGGTAGCAGCTCGAAGCATTCAACCGGATGGTGCAGAATTTCAACGATACGGTCGGCAAAGCGCAGGGGATCACGGTGGAAAGCGCCAGTCAGGGCAGTGTAAATGATCTGGAGACTAACGTGCTGAACGCCGCGGAAGGCAAGGTCGGTGCGGAAGAGCTGCCGAATATCTTCTCCGGCTATGCGGATACCGCGTATGCGCTCGATCAGCAGGGCATGGTCGTGGATCTGAACGACTACCTGACCGAAAGCGAAAAAAGCGAGTACATCGAAGGCTATCTCACCGAGGGCGACTTTGACGGTGATGGCAGCATCAAGATTTTCCCGACCGCAAAGGCCACCGAGGTGCTCTATCTGAACGATACCGACTGGCAGGCGTTTTCGCAGGCGACCGGCACGACCTATGACGATCTTGCGACGGTTGAGGGATTGACCGCAGCAGCCGAGAAATACTATAACTGGACGGACGCGCAGACCGAAGCGCCGGATGACGGCCGTGCTCTGTTTGGCAGAGATGCGATGGCAAACTATCTGCTCATCGGTGCAAAGGAGCTTGGCTGCACGATTTTTGACGTGCAGAACGGCAAAATGACGCTTGATTTTGATAAAAATGTTATCCGTAAGCTGTGGGACAACTACTATGTGCCGTTTATCAAGGGCTATTTTGAGGCAAACGGCCATTTCCGCAGCGATGACATCAAAACCGGTACGATCCTGTCCTATGTCGGCTCCAGCTCGAGCGCGACCTTCTTTCCGGACAGCGTAATGACCAGTGATGACGACAGCCATTCGATCGAGCTGAAAGTGCTGCCGAATCCGCATTTTGCGGGTTGTGAACCGGTTTCGGTGCAGCAGGGTGCGGGCATGGTTGTCACCAAGGGCGATGAGGCGGAGATCAAGGCGAGCGTAATCTTCCTCAAGTATTTCACTGCACCGGAGAACAACATTCAGTTCTCGATCAGCTCGGGTTATCTGCCGGTCACCCGGGAAGCGAATAAAGAAGAAATGCTGGCTGACAGCGAGGTTGCTATGACACCCGAGGTCAAGTCCGTTCTGCAGATGGCGGTCAAGACGGTAAACGAGAATAAGCTGTACACCACCCGTGCCTTCGAGGGCAGCAAGAACGCGCGCAAGGTGCTGGAATACGCGATGAGTGATCTTGCTGTGGCAGACCGCGACACGGTGGAGCAGCGCATTGCAGCCGGGCAGAGCGCGGAGCAGGCCGAGGCGGAATTTCTGACAGATGCATATTTTGACAGCTGGTATCGGGATACGCTGGCGCAGCTTCAGGCACACGAAGGATAAGAGAAACAGCTCGAGAGATCAGGTTTGAACAGGCGGTGCGGTATGAAGGCTCGCAGTAAGCCAACAGAAAAACGGGAAAGATCGGTCTTTTCCACTATATTTATATCGGTACTGGTCATTCTGGCGGTCGAGGTCACACTGCTGATCGGCTCCATCGCGGTAAGCCGCGTGCCGCAGCAGCTGGACCGGAATGCGGAGGATATTTTAGCCAAACAGGTTGAGAACCGCAGCAGATATCTGGAGGATTTTCTCGTGCAGGCGCAGAATCTCGGCGATATGCCGAATCGGATCAACGAGAAGACCGAAGCGCTGCTGACCTCCGGTCAAATCTCAAAGGATACGCTGGGACAGAGCAGCGCTTCGAGCGAGCCGCTGCTTGAAGCGATTGCGGATGATTTGGTGACGCAGCTGCGCAGCTCGTCGGTGACGGGCGTATTCGTGGTGCTCAATACATGCGATCTGGATGCCCGCAAGACCAATGGGCGTCTGCCGGGCATTTATCTGCGCGATCTGGACCCGAATGCGGCGGCTTCCGAGCGCAACGAGGATCTGATGCTGTCGTTTGCACCGGCAGGAATCGTGAAGTCCATGCGTATTACGACGGACTCCTGCTGGCAGCCCGCGCTGGACTATGAAGAGCTTGATGATTTTGTGTATCAGCCGTTCATGACCGCCTATCAGGACGGCGGCAAGCTGCTGATGGCGCAGTACGGCCGCTGGACGACCTCGCCGTATGTTCTGCCGGGAGACAAGCGGGAAGCAATCGCATACGCGCAGCCGCTCATCCTGCCGGACGGCACGGTGTACGGCGTTGTCGGCGTGGAGCTGCTGTGCAGCTATCTGGAGGAGCAGCTGCCGCTGACCGAGCTGCAGAATGACGGCACCGGCGCATACCTGCTCGCCGTAATGACTGATGAAAAGCCGGTCGGCAGCATTCCGCTGCAGCCGGTGACGTTTTCTACGCAGGATCGTTCGCTGAAAAGCGCGCAGAGCATTGTCATGCAGGACAGCAGTGCTGCCGGCACCATTGTCGTCAATAAGACAAAATACTTCGCCTGTGCGGAACCGCTGACGCTGTACGACCGCAACGCACCATTTTCGAATGAGCACTGGCTGCTGCTCGGCATTGTGCCCAACAGCACGCTGTATAAAATATCCAACGATATGCAGAGTCTGCTGCTGGTGGCAGTCGTGCTGACGCTGGGTGTTGGTCTGGTATGCAGCTATCTGGTCAGCCGCGGACTGGCGCATCCGATCCGGCAGCTGTCCGACGAGGTAGCCGCTATACAGGATAAGAGAACGGAAATCCCAAAGCTCTCGCGCACCGGCATCCGCGAGATAGACGGCTTTTCCACCGCAATCACCCAGCTCAGTCAGGATATTCTGGATACCTCCACGAAATTCCTGCGTATTATGGACATGGCAAGTATTGAACTCGGCGGCTATGAAATCCGTGAGGACAGCGATAAAGTATTCGTGACCGACAACTTTTTCTCCATGCTCGGCATGCAGGACGCCAACCCGAATGATGTGACGCGGGAGCGGTTTGAGATGCTGATGGAGGAGCTGGTGCTGCAGAATGAGAGCTTCAGTCTGCAGGACGGCGGCTGTGTGTTCACCATTCCGCAAAAGGACGGCAGTGAGCGGTTTGTCATGCTGCGCATCACTGGTGAGGATGAGGTGCAGGTCGGTCTGGTCGAGGATGTGACTGCGACAACACTTGAGCGCCGCCGCATCGAGCATGAGCGCGATTACGATGTTCTGACCGGTCTGTATAACCGCCGTGCCTTTGATGCACGGGCGAAAAAACTGTTCCGTATGCCGGAAAAGCTGGGGCATGCTGCGCTGCTGATGATGGATATGGATAACCTCAAGCAGATCAACGACACGTTCGGCCATGACTGGGGTGACCGATATATCAATCTGGCGGGTCAGTGCTTTTCACAGACGCTGCCACCAAACACGATTTGCGCCCGTATGTCGGGAGATGAATTCATTGTGCTGTTCTATGGTTACGATGAACGAGACGAAATCCGTCAGGTGCTGAACAGGCTTTCCGATGCAATGAAGGAGCGCACGGCGCTTCTGCCGAACGGCGACACCATGCGCATCAGCATTTCCGGCGGTATCGCGTGGTATCCGGAGAACGGCAGGGATCTGGCTACGCTCAAAAAGTATGCGGATTTTGCCATGTATCAGGTGAAGCATGAGTCCAAGGGCGAAATGGGTGAATTTGATATCGGTGCCTATAATCAGGAGGTCTACGCAGCACAGCTGCGCAGGGAATTCCTGCAGATGCTGCGTGAGAGCAGTGCAGGCTACCATTTTCAGCCGATCTTCTCAGCGCATACCGGCAGGGTAGAGGCGTATGAGGCGCTGCTGCGTGTGAAAATGCCGCTCCTGAGTTCGCCGCTGACCGTGATGAAGCTGGCGCGCGAGATGGACAAGCTGTACGAGGTTGAGCGGCTGACCGCCTTCAAGGCGGCATCCACGTTTGTGATGATGCAGAACAGGGGGCGACTGCATAGGAACACCAAGCTGTTTCTCAACTCGATTGCCAGCAGCAGCCTGACGGATGAGGATGTTGCGGAATTCAAGGCGCAGTTTGCCGAGCTGCTGAATAATCTGGTCATCGAGATCACCGAGGAAGAGGAGATCGACCGCGAGGCGCTGGAGCGCAAGCGCAGGGCACTGGGCGATCAGGGCGCGTTCGCGCTGGATGACTGGGGCAGCGGTTACAGCAACAGCAACAGTCTGCTCGAGCTGTCTCCGGACTATATCAAGGTGGATATCAACATCATCTGCGATATCGACACCGATGCGGATAAGCAGCAGCTGGTCAAGGATATTGTGGAATACGCACACGGACGCGGCATGAAGATCGTTGCCGAGGGCATCGAGACCGAAGCCGAGCTGCGCAAGGTTATTGAGTTGGGCGTTGATCTGCTGCAGGGATATTTTCTGGCGAAGCCGGCGGCGTCTCCGAGTGAGATTGCGCCGCAGGCGCTGAGCGTGATTCGGTGGATGAATCGGTGAGCGGGTCGCTTGCAAAGCGGGAGAAGCTGCGGTTTCCATCCGCAATTCTCGATGGTTCAACCGGAACGAAAAATCTTTACAATATGAAAAGTTTCCTCTTGACAAAAGAGCCGATATAGGATAGAATAAACACGTTCGATGTAAAGGCAAAACACTTTACACTTCGGAGGGAGGATCACCATGAAGGCAACACCGCTTGAAATGAGCCTGCTGTTTGACTTCTACGGAGAAACCCTCACCGAGAAGCAGCGCGAGTTGTTTGATCTGTATTACAATGAAGATCTTTCGCTTTCCGAGATCGCCGAGCACGCCGGCATCACCCGTCAGGGTGTGCGCGACAGCATCAAGCGAGCGGAGCACGCCCTTCATGAGATGGAGGACAAGCTCGGTCTGGTGGCCCGATACGGCGACACCGAGCGGTGCGCAGAGGAACTTCAGCACGAGGTTGAGCAGCTGCATGAATTGAACGCCGCACAACTGCACAGTGCCGAGGCGGATGAGATCGTTTCCCGCATGACGGCACTGCTCGAACAGCTCAGGCAGGAGGCTTAACATGGCATTTGAAGGGCTTACCGAAAAAATTTCATCTGCTTTTAAGCACCTGCGCAGCAAGGGAAGGCTGACCGAGTCCGATATCAAGGACGCAATGAAGGAAATCCGCATGGCACTGCTCGAGGCGGACGTCAACTTCAAGGTCGCAAAGGACTTCATCAAGACTGTTACCGAAAAGGCAACGGACGCGGAGATCCTCGAAAGCCTGTCTCCGACCCAGCAGGTCATCAAGATCGTAAATGAGGAGCTGGTTTCGCTCTTGGGCGGCCAGACCACTCGTTTGACCATATCGCCGAACCCGCCCACCATCGTGATGATGGCCGGTCTGCAGGGCGCCGGCAAAACCACCAACTGCGCAAAGCTGGCCGCTCTGCTCCGCAAGCAGCAGCAGCGCCGACCGCTGCTCGTAGCCTGTGACGTTTACCGTCCGGCGGCTATCGAACAGTTAAAGGTAGTTGGCAAGCAGCTTAACATCCCCGTTTTTGACGAAGGTCAGGGCGATCCGGTCGAGATCGCAAAGCACGGCATCGACTTTGCCCGCAAGAACGGCTATGATCTGGTTTTCCTCGATACCGCAGGCCGCCTGCACATCGACGAAAAGCTGATGGACGAGCTGAAGAACATCAAAGCAACGGTTAAGCCCACCGAGATCATCCTCGTGGTGGACGCAATGACCGGTCAGGACGCCGTAACGGTCGCACAGACCTTTGACGAGGCTCTCGGCATCGACGGTGTGCTCATGAGCAAGATGGACGGCGACGCACGCGGCGGTGCAGCGCTTTCGGTCAAGGCCGTTACCGGCAAGCCGATCAAGTTCATCGGCACGGGCGAGAAGCTCGGCGATATCGAGCCGTTCCACCCGGACCGTATGGCAAGCCGCATCCTCGGCATGGGCGATGTGCTGACGCTGATTGAAAAGGCGCAGGAGTCCTTTGATCAGAAGCAGGCAGCCGAAACCGCCAAGAAGATGATGGCCGGCAAGCTGACGCTGACCGATTTTTACGATCAGCTGCAGAAAATGAAAAACATGGGCTCGATGGAGGAAATGCTCGGCATGCTGCCGGGTGTGGACGCAAAAGCCCTCGCCGGTGCAAAGATCGACGAAAAGCAGATGGCGCATACCGAAGCCATCATCCAGTCTATGACCCCGAAGGAGAGAGATAATCCCTCCATCATCAACTACTCCCGCAAGAAGCGCATTGCAAACGGCTGCGGACTGTCGGTCGAGCAGGTCAACAAGCTGCTCAAGCAGTTTGAGGCCATGCAGAAGATGACCAAGCAGCTTACCAGCATGGCACGCAGCAAGGGCAAAAAGCGCCGCGGCTTCCCGGGACTGGGCAACTTCAAGCTGCCGTTTTAATCGCTATTCGTTTGTAAAGTAAATTTACAATAGATAAATTTCTATAACAGGAGGTGAAATTTCAATGGTAAAGATCAGACTGCGTCGCATGGGCGCTAAGAAGACTCCGTTCTACCGCATCGTTGTCGCTGATTCCCGTTACCCGCGTGACGGTCGTTTCATCGAGGAGATCGGCACTTACAATCCGCTGGCAGAGCCGGCTGTTGTCAACGTAAACGCTGACCGCGCTCAGGAGTGGATCAAGAACGGCGCTCAGCCGACCGATACCGTTCGCGGTATTCTGAAGAAGGCCGGTGTGCTGAATTGAGTGAGGTCGTCGAAATGAAAGAGTTACTGACTTATATAGTCGAAAATCTGGTTTCCGATCCGGCTGCGATTGCCATTACTGAGGAGATCGACGGCGATAACATCACCTACTCGCTGCGTGTAGCACCGGGAGATATGGGTCGCGTTATCGGTCGCCACGGCCGCATCGCAAAGGAAATCCGCACACTCATGAAAGCGGCAGGCAATCGCGAGAACAAGCGCGTCACAGTTGATATTCTCGACTGAGCCTGCGCGGATCGCGCCGAAGTGTTAATCACTTCAACTTGAATGAAGAGCCGGTGCCGTCAGGCGCTGGCTTTTTCCGAAAATCGCCGCAGCGCGGCGATTTTTTGTTTTTATCGGGCACCGATTATGCGGGGCACACGAGTTGCGTCAGCAATACGCTCTGTCTGGGAGGCACCCTTTTCGGCACTGACTCAACGGGGGGCACGAACTGCGTAAGCGTATTCGTCCCTAACGGGCGGGTGTTTTTCACTGAGATTCAGCGGGGAGTTGCGCTCTGTGGAGCGCGGGAGTTTGCCGCGCCCGCGGCGGGGCAAAAAGGAAGGACAACCTACGGTTTTCCTTCCTCTTTGAACTCCTGCCTTTCCCTTAGAGGGCACGGCGAAATTTGCAGAGCTGAGACTCGCAAAGGAACGGCAAAGGATTTTTCTTCCGTGTCTTTCTCAACCGTTTCGCAGTGCCAGATACCGGACTGCTACACAGGCGGTCTGCTCCCCGCTGAGTGCGGCATAACAGTGCCGCACAAATTCTTAACGTGTTGTGTTGGAAGGCACCTACGCAGTTAAATGTGGTGAATGTCTAAATTCGCAGGTGCCGTGCGTAGTAACGGGCTAAAGAATTGCGCGACCCGTCCGCAGACGGCGAAATCCCCGACAGATAAACGAATCACCATCAATCAAACATCGCAGGAATAAAAACGCTCACAGGCAGGAGGAAAGAACGAATATGCCGAAGAAATTTTTAGAGGCCGGCAAGATCGTCGGCACGCACGGCGTGCGCGGCGACCTGAAGGTGCAGAGCTGGTGCGACAGCCCTGAGGTGCTGTGTGACTTTGACACGCTCTATCTGGACGAAAAAACGCCTGTGACCGTCGAAAAGGCGCAGGTTCACAAGAATGTTGTGCTTATGCACATCAAGGGCATTGACACGGTCGAGGCTGCCGAGGCGATGCGCAACAAGGTGCTCCACCTCGACCGCGAGGACGTAGAGCTGCCCGAGGATCTCGTGTTCATTCAGGATATTCTGGGCTTCAAGGTGTTCGATCTGCGCGTTGACCGTGTAATCGGCCGCATCCGTGACGTACTGACCAGTAATCCGGCGCACGATATGTACGAAATCGCCGGTGAGGACGGACGTCTAATCTACATTCCGGCCATCAAGCCGTTCCTCAAGGAGATCGACATGGAAGCCGGCGTGATCTATGTTGAGAGCATCGAGGGTCTGATCGAATGAAAATCGACATTATGACGCTGTTTCCGGAGATGATCAACGCGGTTATGCGCGAAAGCATTATCGGACGCGCCCAGGACAAGGGTGTTGTCGAGGTCAAGGCAACCAACATCCGCGATTATGCGCTCGACAAGCACCACAAGGCGGATGACGCGCCCTACGGCGGTGGACGCGGACAGGTCATGCTGGCTGAGCCGCTGTATCTGTGCCATCAGGCGCTGAGTGCCGGCGAGCATGTGCACACGGTGTTCCTCTCTGCACAGGGACAGCCGTTTAATCAGCAGAAAGCGCGTGAGCTGCTCGCAAAGGAGCACTTTATTCTGGTCTGCGGCCATTATGAGGGCATTGACCAGCGGTTTATCGACGAGTGCGTGGACGAGGAGATCTCCATCGGTGACTTTGTGCTGACCGGCGGCGAGATCCCCGCGATGGCTGTCGCGGACGCGGTATGCCGTATGGTGCCGGGCGTTCTGCCGGACGAGGAAGCGTTCACGGCGGAAAGCCACTGGGACGGTCTGCTCGAGCATCCGCAGTACACCCGCCCGGAAAACTGGCGCGGCAGGGAAGTACCGGAGGTGCTGCTCTCTGGCCACCATGCAAACATCGAAGCATGGAGACGCGAAATGAGCCTGCGCCGCACGAAAAAGGATCGGCCTGACCTGTTTGCGCAGTTTCAGCCGCAGGATAAGCGGGATAAAAAGATTCTCGATAAAATTCACAGCGATGAGCGGTAAAAAGAACCCTTCGGGGTTCTTTTTTGTTGCGCAAACGCGAAAAGAGAGCCTGCTTACACAGACTCTCTTTCCGGACAGCTCCAAAAGGAAAATTATGCGTTTGTATCATTGGGCTGCTCGAGTGCGGCCTGTTCGTCCGCAAGAGCAGCTTCGCGCTTTTTCTCCAGACGCGAGCCGATAAAATAGCCGACAGCGGCCACAACGACCGCCCAGACGGTTGTGCTCGGGGATTTCGCCAGAATATCGCCCAGACCGGTACCCTGCATCTTCTCACCGAGAATACCGACCAGTCCGCACAGGATATAGCCGACAGCGGCGCCCAGACAGGTCAGCTGGAACACATGGCGCTTCATGCCGAAGATCTTCACATCGGCAGGATCAATATCTTCTTCTTCCTCTTCGGGTTCCGCATCGAGGATGGCGGGTGCATTTTCGTCCTGCGCAGCGGGCAGGGTATCTTCGGCTGCGGCAGGCAGGGTTTCCTGCTCCTGCACATCGGGAACCGCCTGTTCTTCGTCCAGCGGCTGCTGGTTTTCGCTCATAGCGAGCACTTCCTCTCTTTTCCGGAGAAACGGCGATGGGTCACATCATATTGTTATTGCGCGTGCTCTCGGACGGAATGATGATCGCGGCGATAATATACGCCAGGATACCCGAACCGCCGAGGAAGCATACAAGCGCCCATGCCAGACGGATCAAAGTCGGGTCGAGATCAAAATATTCCGCGATGCCGGCACAGACACCGCACAGCATGCGGTTGGATTCACTGCGATACAATTTCTTGCCATTCATCGTAAAGTCTCCTTTTCTTTTATCATACGTTGTTTTGTGGATTTCGTCAAGTTACAGTTCGGTTGGCGGTGTCTGCGCCGGTCGGCGTGACCTGCGTGAGAACGCTGATCCTGCCGGCGCCGGATACCGTAAACTCTGCTGTGTACGGACGATCCACGCGGTAGCTATTGGTTTCGGGATCATAGCTGTTGTCGTACTGCGCGGTGCCGTTTCCGGCTTCATCGAGCTGCACCAGAACCGCACCGTTCAGGCTGACCGGACCGCCGTTAGTGCGCGCCTGCACATGATACCGGTCTGCAGCTTCCGGCAGCAGCGCGGAAAGTGTGCCGTTGTTGGTGTAAAGCTCGATATCTTCCGCAGACAACTCCTTTGCGGTCAGCGTGCCGTTTTCGGTGGAAAGCGTAAGGTCATCCGCACGGAGCACGTCAGGAATGGACAGGCTGGCGGATTGACGGCAGGAAATCTTGATATCATTCCAGCGCTGCACGGAATTCGGCAGGATAATGCTGACTTCATCGTCATTCGCCCAAAGCTCCGCCGTCCATTTACCGTTGCGGAACGTGCTTTCCGTAACGGTAACGCCATCGGTTAGAGAAAAATCGCCGCCGGACGCAAGCGAAAAGTTACTGCCTTTGAGCGTCAGCTCGATATCGGTGATGTGGTCGAGCGCCTGCATGGGCAGGTTATAGTCCTTCATGGACGCCTTACGGGTGTCGAGGTAATCCTGCACCCAGTCGGTGTCAAAATCGCTGTCATCATCTTCATCGGCGGTGACAATGTGGTCGCTGATGTTCACAAATTTATCGGAAAAATTTTGTGCGGCATCGCTGAACGGATGCAGCGCACCATCGTAGTACACGCTGTAAAACTGTCCGCCGAGCACATGACCGACCGTTGTCAGTCCCAGACCGAGCACCAGCACGGCAGCGCAGGCAATAATGAGCTTTTTCATACATTTCCACCTCCTGTACGGCGGCATCTGTTGCGAATCCAGTTAAACGGCGCACGCAGCACGGCGACAAAGGCGCGGAACACCGGCGGCACAAACAGAATGCTCAGCTTGATGGACAGCAGTCCGAGCAGGATACCGGCGGCAAAGGCAGCCAGTCCGTTGCCGAGTGTGACGAGCGCGTTCGCCGGTGTCGCCCACAGTGTGCAGGACAGCAGGGCAATCACGGCTCCGCCACAAATCAGCGCAAGCGGAATGCCGTACAGAATGAGCAGTACAGCGAAAATCACCGCGAGCACGGTCACAACGATCGCCAGAAGCACGCCAAGCACGGTGGCACCTGCGCCAAACACGAGCGGCAATCCGATCGGGATGGCGAGCAGCACCAGCACAATCAGCAGCAGCGGACTGATACCGCGCCAGCGGCGCTTCTCTTTTATCGGCTGTGCATGCGGTACAGCGGTCAGTTCGCGGTAGTCCGCAAGAATCTGCGCCGCAACCTTTGCCGGCTCGCCGAGTTCCTCAATGGCCTTTGTCTCGTTTTCCGGGCCTGCGTCGTCAAAATATTCTTCGTAATAGCGCAGAGCGTTCGCGCGTTCCTCCTCCGGCAAAACCGAGAGCGCACGCCGCAGCGCTGCCATGTAATCTGCTCTGTTCATTCGTTCACCCCTCCAAAAAAGATCGTGTCGATCCCGCTGCGGTAGTTCTGCCAGTCGATGCGGTGCTGCCGCAGAGCGGCTCTGCCGTGCTCGGTGATCTGGTAGTAGCGGCGGTTGCGGCCCGCATAGGCCTGATCGTAGGTGGTCAGGCAGCCGTCCTTCATCAGCCGCCGAAGTACCGGATACAGCGTAGATTCGGAAATATCCAGTACCTTTTGCACGTCCTGCGTAATACGGTAGCCGTAGGTGCTTTCTCGCTCGACTACGGCAAGCACGATGCCGTCCAGCAGGGAGGACGAGATGGGATAGGACATATGGAATCCTCCTCTCCTGTGTTTCTAATAATATTATATGAGATATAATATAGTCCGTCAACAGGTATATCAAAAATAACTATGAAGGAATTGTAAATTTTGTGGGATCAGTGCAGGAAAAACACTGTTTTCGCATTGTATTCGCCGGAAAGATAGCGTATAATGGTATCTGTATAAGTATGGGCAGAGGAAACGAACGAAAGGGCGAATCTGATAAATGAAACTGGCTGTATTATTCGGCGGTATTTCGAGTGAGCACGACATCTCGTGCCTGTCTGCCGCTTCTATTTTGCGAAACCTGAATAAAGATAAATATGAAATCTATCCGGTCGGCATCACCCGCAGCGGCGAGTGGCTCTACTGCCCGAACTGTGATCCGGACCGTGTAGAGAGCGGTGCGTGGGAGCGCATGACCGGCAAGGTAAAGGTCGTTCTCGCACCCGACCGCGGCATGCACGGCATGGTGCTGCTCCGTGAGGGAGAGATCGAGATTGTCCGTCTGGACTGCGTATTCCCGGTGCTGCACGGCGTCGGCGGCGAGGACGGCACGATGCAGGGTCTGCTCGAGCTGGCCGGCATTCCGTACGTCGGCTGCGGCGTAGCCGCAAGCGCGAACACGATGGACAAGGCCCTGACGAAAAAGGTCGTTGAGGGTACGGGCGTCCGTCAGGCACGCTACTATCTGGCGCTGAGATATGACTTTGAGCGCAATGCCGAGGCAGTAATCGCCGCGGCTGCGGAAACGCTGGGCGCGTTCCCGGTATTCGTCAAACCGTGCTCGCAGGGCTCGTCCGTGGGCGTTGCCAAGGCGAACAATCTGCTCGAACTGGCCGAGGGCCTGACCGAAGCATTTAAGCTGGATACCAAGGTGCTCGTCGAGGAGTTCATCGACGGTCACGAGGTCGAGTGCGCGGTGCTCGGCAACCTCGAACCGCAGGCCTCCACGGTCGGCGAGATCGCTCCGACGCAGGAGTTCTACACCTTTGACGCCAAGTACAAGGACGAAAGCTCGCGTCTGTACATTCCGGCACATATCACCGAGGAGCAGATTGCGACCGTCCGTCGGGACGCTGTCCGCGTTTACACCGCACTCGGCTGCCGCGGCCTGTCGCGCGTAGACTTCTTTGTCACCCACGACAGCGGCGAGGTCGTTTTCAACGAGCTGAATGCGATTCCGGGCTTTACCTCGATCAGCATGTACCCCAAGCTGTTTGATTACGAGGGCATTGGCTATGCCGAACTGCTCGACCGCCTGATCTCTCTGGCACTGGAGGAGCATCATGGATAAGCGTGCGATCGGCGTATTTGACTCCGGCTTGGGCGGTCTGACCGCCGTGCGCCGTCTGCACGCCCTGATGCCGCAGGAAAATATCATCTATTTCGGCGATACCGGCCGTGTGCCGTACGGTACGCGCGGCCGCGATATCATCACCAAGTATGCCCGGCAGGATGTGGCGTTTCTGCGCCAGTATGACCTGAAATCCATCATCATTGCCTGCAACACCGTGTCCGCAATCGCGCTTGACCTGCTTTCCGAGGAGAACGACATCCCAATCATCGGCACGGTCGAGCCTGCCTGCCGCCGCGCCATGACCATGACGCAGACCGGCAGAGTCGGCGTGATCGGCACGGCGGCCACCATCCGTTCGGGTGCATACGAGAAGTATCTGCACAAAAAGGACGGCACGCTCGACCTGTTCACGCAGGCGTGTCCGCTGTTCGTGCCGCTGGTCGAGAACGGCCGCGTGCACCGCGGCGATGTGGTCATCGAAACTGTGGTGAAGGAATATCTCACGCCGCTGAAGGACGCAGGTGTGGATACGCTGATTCTCGGCTGCACGCACTATCCGCTGCTCGAGGAGGTCATCGGCGACTTTATGGGTCCGGATGTGACGCTCATTGACTCGGGCGCCGAGGCGGCAAACCTCGCTTCCACGCAGTTTGACCCGAACGAGGGTACGGGTACAACGCAGTATTTCGTTTCGGACGATCCGCAGGGCTTTGACCAGCTCGCCGAGCTGTTCCTGCAGGAAAAGGTCGATGTCGGTGCGGAGCTTGTGGATATTTCCCGCTATTAAGGAGCATAGAAATATGAAGAAGGACGTTTGGCTGACGATTTCCTCTCAGCAGCAGTTTGCGGGCTGTGACGAGGAGAACATCGACCTGCAAACCGCTGCCACGCTGTACGAGCGCGGCGGAAAATATTACATCGCATACGAGGAAAGTGAACTGACCGGACTCGAAGGCACCAAGACCACCGTCAAGCTGGACGGCAAAACGGTTGCCCTCATCCGCACGGGTACGTTTCCCTCGCACATGCTGTTCGCCGAGGACGAGCGCCATGTCGGTCTGTATCAGACGCCGGTCGGCAGTGAAATGGCTATCGCCACCCACACCTCGCGGGTGCATAACACCATCGGCGAGAACGGCGGACACCTTATCATCGACTACACGGTCGAGGTGGACAACTCTCTCATGGGAGAACACCACTTTGAGATGACGGTATCGACCAAACCGAACATTCAGGTCGTTTAATAAAGTAAAAATAAGAGATTTAGATATAGGAGTGTACACATGAACGCATACGAAATCGCACGCGCCGAAGCAACCCGCGTTGTAGAAGCGGCGTACCGCAAGGCTGTAGCCGCAGGCGAGCTGCCTGAGGGCACCATTCCTCCGGTTGCAGTAGAGACCCCGAAGGATTCTTCCAACGGCGACTGGGCATCCACCTTTGCTATGCAGTGTGCAAAGCCGCTGCACATGGCGCCGCGCAAGATTGCGGAGAGCATCGTGGCAAACCTCGACCTCGAGGGCAGCTGCTTTGACACCGTGACCATTGCAGGCCCGGGCTTTATGAACTTCACGCTGAATCAGAGCTGGTACGAGCAGGCTGTCCGCGGCGTATTCGCCATGGGCGAGAATTACGGCCGTACCGAGAGCAAAAAGCCGGAAAAGGTCATGGTAGAGTTCGTTTCCGCCAACCCGACCGGCCCGATGCACATGGGCAACGCGCGCGGCGGTGTTCTGGGCGACTGCCTGTCCTCGGTTCTGGACTGGTCCGGCAACGACGTTACCCGTGAGTTCTACATCAACGATGCAGGCAATCAGGTAGATAAGTTCGCGCACTCGGTCGAGGGTCGCTATATCCAGGAGATCAAGGGCGAGGATGCGATTGAGTTCGACGCTTCCTGGTATCAGGGCGACGACATTAAGGCGCTGGCGCATGATCTGGTAGAGCAGTACGGCGACAGCCTGCTCGAAAAGACCCCGGAGGAGCGCTTCGCCGTTATCGAGGGTTACGGTCTGCCGACCAACATTGCCCGCATGGAGCGCGACCTCAAGCGTTACAAGATCAACTACGACGTATGGTTCCGTGAGTCCACTCTGCACGAGAGCGGCTACGTTAAGGAGACCATCGACATGCTGACCGCCAAGGGCGCAACTTACGAGACTGAGGACGGCGCACTGTGGCTCCGTTCGACCGACTTCGGCTGCGACAAGGACGACGTTCTGCGCCGTGCAAACGGTTTCTATACCTACTTTGCGGCCGATATCGCTTACCATCGCAACAAGTTCGAGAAGCGCGGCTTTGACCGTGTTATCAACATCTGGGGCGCTGACCATCACGGCCATGTAAAGCGTCTGCAGTGCGCTCTGGATGCACTCGGTCTGGACGGCTCGCACCGTCTGGAGATCGTGCTCATGCAGCTTGTCCGCATGATGCAGGGCGGCGAGGTTGTCCGCATGTCCAAGCGTACCGGCAAGAGCTTGACCCTGACCGACCTGCTCGACGAGATTCCGGTAGATGCAGCGCGTTTCTTCTTCAACAGCCGCGCAGCGGAAACCCAGATGGAGTTCGACCTTGACCTTGCGATCAAGCAGGATTCCGATAACCCGCTGTACTATGTGCAGTACGCGCACGCGCGTATCTGCTCCGTGCTGAGGAACGCACAGGAGAGCGGCATCGCGCTGCCGGATACCGGCAAGACCGACCTGTCCGTGCTGACCGGCGCAGATGAGCGTCAGCTCATCAAGCAGGTTGCTCTGCTGCCCGAGGAGATCGTGCAGTCCGCTGTCAGCCGCGATCCGTCGCGCCTCAACAAGTACGCCGTTGCACTGGCGCAGCAGTTCCATCACTTCTACAACGCCTGCCGCATCAAGGATGCCGAGCCGGCTGTCCGTGATGCGCGTCTGACCCTGTGCCTGGCAGCAAAGCAGACCATTGAGAACGTGCTGAAGCTCATCGGCGTAGACGCACCGGAGTCCATGTGACAACGTATAGGGGACTTCAAAAGTCCCCTATATACGAAGTATGGTTCCGGAGAAACCATACTTCGATACCCGAATGACGCGCTCCAAGAGCGCTGGGTCGGGGTAACAAAACCCACGCACATGTCGCGGGTTTTGTTGCGGCGCATGCGCCGCTGATTGAAAGCCGCCGTGTAACAGCGGCCGTCTGCGGACGGGACCAATGGCTCGGTTTTTCGGTAAAAAACCTGCCATGCGGTTACGTTTTGCAAGCAAAACGGATTTTTTGCCGCGCTGAGCGCGGAGGAGAACCACATGAAAAAATTAGCCAAAAGATTAGCGGCACTGGCGATGACGGCGGCAATGATGACCGCCTCCGCCGGTGCGATCACGCAGGACGGACAGAGCGAAACGTGGTTTGACGGCGTTTGGGCGCTCATTGATGCTTTCGGCCTCAAGGCAGAGCATGATCCGTACGTTCTGCAGAACTATATCAATAAATATTTGGAAAAGCATCCGGATGAGATGTATGACGTGCTCAACGACATTCTCTCGCTGCTCGATACGCATTCCATGTATCTGTCGAGCGAGGAGTATTCGCAGGGCTTTTCGACGCTTGAGGGCTTTGTCGGCATCGGTGTCGGCCTGCAGGAGACAGAAAACGGCGTACAGATCGCTGAGGTCATGCGCTATTCAGCGGCGGAGGAAGCCGGTCTGCAGATTGGCGATCTTATCGTGAAAATCAACGGTGAGGACGCAACCAAGCTGAAAAATGCCGATGTAGCATCTAAGCTGCGCGGCGAGGAAGGCACGTCGGTCAAGCTGACCGTGCGCCGCTACGGACGGGACATTACCGTTACCTGTGAGCGCCGTCAGGTCAACCGCGTGTACGTTTCCAACAAGACCATGGCGGACGGTGTGGAGTACATCAAGGTCAGCGCCATCGGCTCGCAGAACGACTGGTCGGCGTTTTCGGAGATTTGGGACAGCCTGCCGTCCAAGAACACCCGTGCGGTCATTCTCGACCTGCGCGGTAACGGCGGCGGCCTGATCGACGCGGCGCTCAAAATGGCGAATGCTATGACACCGGTCAAGGATGCAGAGCTTGCCGGCGTGCGCTACCGCGACGATATGGGCGGCCTGGAGCAGACCTATTCGACCGGCAACGCGCTGCCGCTGGGCAAGATTGTTGTTCTGGTGGACGGCGGCACGGCTTCCGCGGCGGAGCTGCTGGCAGGCAGCCTGCAGGACACCGGCTCGGCGACGCTCATCGGCAGCAAGACCTACGGTAAGGGACAGGGGCAGTTCCACATTGATCTGGTAAACGGCGACAAGCTGGTCATCACCACGCTGGAGCTCGAGCTGCCCAAGCAGGGCTGCTGGGAAGGTGTCGGCCTGACGCCGGATATCCAGCTGGAAAACCGCAAGGTTACGGTCAATACCAAGGATCTCAAACCGCTCGATACGAGCACAACCCTGCGTTTTGGCGACAGCTCGGACGTGGTTTACGCCATGACCGAGCGCCTGTCGCTGCTGGGACTGCTCACCGAAGCAACCGGCAGGTATGACGGCGACGTAGCGGACGCGGTAGCGTCCTTCCGGGCGGCTTACGATCTGCCTGCGGCGCTGTATGCGTCTCCGGAAATGCTGAGCGCACTGGATGAAGCGGTTACTGCGCTGAACGGCCAGACCTATCTGGTGGACGATCAGCTGCAGAGCGCACTTGAAATGTGCAGGCTGGCGGCGGCAAAACCGCAGCAGTATACCGCTAAGAGTGACGGCAGCTGGACGAAAAAGTAAACTTTATCAACTGAAATATGAATATTTTTCATCTTCTTAGGAGGAAGAACAACCTTGGATATTCCTTTATGTCAATCCGAGCATAAACCGCAGCTTTTGCTGAACGATCCGGCGGCAATTTCGCTGTATCATACCGCGCCCGAGCAGTTTGCAGGCGCGCTTGCACCGAATGCTGAACTGTGCGATGCATGGGCTGAAGAACTGGCGCCGCTGCCGGTCGGCCTGGCGCTCGAGTGCCCGCCCGAACCCGATGCGGAGCACTGCGAACGCCCGATCACCATGCACTACATTGAGCAGTGCAAGGAGGTCTTCCGTCCTCTGCTGCACGATGATGCGGCGTTCTATTATCTGCATGGCGCGCCGACGTTTCCGGCACTGCGTGCCGCTGTGCTGGCTCTGGGCGATCTGTGCGGCCGAACGGTAATTGCGGAGCTGCAGGTGGAGGACGATGAAGGCCATCTGCCAGACGGCACGGATGTGCGGGCGGCTATCGGTGTGCTGCAGCGCATTGGCGTTACGACTGTGCTGATCAGCGCACACGATCCCGAATCGCTGACGCAGGCGCTCGAAATCGCAGCGCCGTATGCGCGGCTGTCGCTCGGCGTGTGCATGCACGCGGACTGGCTGTCTCAAACCACACTGTACAACACCGAGGTCATTATGCCCGACATTACGGAAGCATTTGTCGCAGCGCTGCGCGGCAATCAGGTGGCGTGCAAAACGCTGCCGCGCGATCACGATGATTTTATCTGTGCGCCGGATGGCAAGCACGCGCATTTTATCGCTCCGACCATCGACATTTCGGACGAGATCGAGTGCGGTCCGCATCTGGATGAGGATCTCATCGAAGCCGAGGATGATTCGGGTGCGTTCAAGCTGCTGCTCGAAACCGAAGAGGATGTTATCACACTGGAGGAATCCCGCTATATGATCTCGCGTCCGCTGTGCCTGTGCGCGGAATCTGCCGACCTGCTGGAGCAGGGTCTGCGGGTTTTTCCGGGACTTGCACTGTATGACGGCACATGGGAGCAGGAAGACGCGGTCATTTCGTATTTCGAGACGAAATACGGCATGATCCGCTTATAGGGGACTTCAAAAGTCCCCTATATACGAAAGACGGTTCCGGAGAAACCGCCTTTCGATACCCGAATGACGTGCCCCAGGGGCACTGGGGCGGGGAAACAAAACCCACGCACATGTCGCGGGTTTTGTTGCGGCGCAATGCGCCGCGGATTGAATGCTGCCGCAGAGCGGCAGTCGCCTGCGGGCGGGACCAAAGACTCGGTTTTCTGGACGAAAACCGGTCTTGTAGTTGCAATTATGCAAGCAAATTGTTATTGAATACCGCGCGGAGCGCGGTTATCTGGATAGGAAAGGCAGGGTGGAACCTATGGACTGGAGAGAAGTTACGATCTACACGACGACCGAGGGCATCGGTCCGGTCGAGGCACTGCTTGAGGACAACGGCGTAGAAGGCTATGTGCTCGAGGATGCGGCGGATTTTGAAGAATTTCTCAAGGACACCGAAATATACTGGGACTATGTAGACGAGGATCTCGTGTGCGAGAAGCGTGCACAGGAGACCTGTCTCAAAATCTATCTGCCGGACAGCGACGAGGGTGCAAAGCAGTACGCGGATATCCGTGCCGCGCTGGAGAACCTCAAGGCGCGCGATGAAGAGCACGCCTGGGGCCGACTGTGTACCGAAACCGCGCTGACCCGTCAGGAGGACTGGGAGTGGGGATGGAAGCAGTATTTCAAGCCGTTCCCGGTGGGACGCAGCTTTATGATCAAACCCTCGTGGGAGACGGTTGAGGACCCGCAGGGCCGCCGTATTCTTGAAATCGACCCGGCGTCGTCCTTCGGCACCGGCAGCCACGACACGACCCAGCTGTGCATGATGGCGCTCGAGAATGCGGTAAAGCCGGGCGACAAGCTGCTCGATATGGGCACTGGCTCGGGTATTCTGGCCATTGCGGCGGCTATGCTCGGCGCGGATGTGCAGACCATCGTCGATATCGACGAGAACTGTCTGAAAACTGCACACGAAAATGCGGAAAAAAACCATGTCGAGATCGGCAGAGGTCTGTGCGGCGACGCGCTGCGCGATCCGAAGCTCGCCGAGGACATCGGCGGCGGCTACGACGTGATCGTGGCGAATATCGTGGCTGATGTCATCATCGGCATGTCGCCCATGTTTGCGGATAAGCTGGTCAAGGGCGGCACGCTGATCTGCTCCGGCATCCTCAACGAGCGTGCCGAGGAGGTGCGCGCGGCGCTGGAAAAGAGCGGATTTACGATCCTTTCGCACGAGAAGAGCGATGACTGGAGCGCTTTTGCTGCGAAAAAGTGATTTGTTTCAGGATTCACGGAATGTTCACTTGCCAAACGGCTGTTTTTTTGCTAAAATAGGAAAGGTTATTTGATTATTATGCCTCGATTTTTTGTCGATCAGCAGCCGCAGGACGGCGTGCTGACCCTTACCGGAGAAAACGCGCATCACGCGGGACGTGTTCTGCGTCTGCGTGTCGGCGAAGGTGTTACCTTGTGTGACGGTGCCGGAATGGATTTTGACTGCACGGTGGAAACCGTGGAGAAGGAAGCCGTGACCTGCCGGGTCGTAAGCTGCCACGCGGCGGATACCGAGCCGAAGCAGTCTATCACGCTGTTTATGGCGCTGCCCAAGGGCGACAAAATGGAATTTATCGTGCAGAAGGCGGTAGAGCTCGGCGTCAGCCGTATCGTGCCGTATCTGTCCAAGAATTGCGTTTCCCGACCGGATAAGACCGAAAAGAAGGTGGAACGCTGGCGTAAGATTGCTGCCGAGGCAGCAAAGCAGTGCGGCAGAGGACGTCTGCCGGAGGTGGCAGCCGTTGTACCGGTCGCTCAGGCGATCGCGCAGGCGGCGGAAAGCGAAACGGCACTGTTTTTCTACGAAAACGAGAGGCGGACCGGTCTGCACGATGCGCTTGCAGGCGGTGTCAGGGACACGGTTTCGCTGATGGTCGGGCCGGAGGGCGGCTTCGATCCGGCTGAAGCAAGGGCAGCCGTGGACGCGGGACTGCAGAGCGTTTCGCTCGGTACACGCATCCTGCGGTGTGAGACTGCGCCGATTGCGGCGCTTGCGGCCGTGCTCTATGCCGGCGGCAACATGTGAGAAGAAATAAAGGGAGTGTTAAACATTGGCAAAAAACAATGTGGGTAAAAAGCCAATTTCTCAGGAAGAGTATACCACCAACAAGGTGCTCGCAGTATTCAGTGTGTGCCTGCTCGGCGTGCTGGTACTGATGATTCTCGAGCGCCTGCTGGGCTACAGCAACACCTGGAAGACCGGCGTGCTGGTAACGCGGGTGCTGCTCGGTGTGGGCATTGTCGGCGCGGTAGCCGGCATCATCATGCTGGGACAGGAGCATGCAGGCAAGCGCAGCAGCGTGCGCCGCATCGTGTGCGGACGCAATATGCTGATTGCAAGCATCGTTGCCATCGTGTTCCTGACCGCGATCAACTACTACGGCACCATGCCGATCAAGGCGATGTATGTTGTTCTGCCGGTTCTGGCAGTGTATTATCTGGTGTATCATTCTTATGCGCCGGAATTTTTCCTGATTGCAGTAGATACCGGTGTGGGTGTTGCGGCAATGCTGGTGATTCACCGCGCGCTGGTTTCGGCTAACCATACATGGATGTCCACCGTGGCGGCAGCAGGTACCGCGGTGCTGGCGCTGATCCAGATCGCTGTTACGGCTTCTCTGCGCCGCAAGAAGGGCAAGTTCACCTTCCGCGGCCGCAAGATCGACACCCAGTTCAGCAAGAACGCGTACCTGATGCTCACCATTACGCCGATCGTGATGGTAGCGCTGACGGCAGTCGTTGTACTTGCGGCAAGCCATGTCATGATCGCACTGGGTGCGGCAGCGGCATATCTGTTCATCACTGCGGTATACTATACCGTGAAGCTGATGTGATAATTGCATTTTTCCTGTCGAAGCGCGGCGCGTTTTGACGGTTAGACAGCGGGCGGCGCAGCCGCCCGCTTTGTCATACCCGAAGGAGGGGACATATGAGACGGTTTTTCGGCTTTCTGCTGACCATGGCTCTGCTTGGCGGCGGTGTATTCTGGCTGCCGTATCTGCAGGCGAAGCCGGTGGATAATGTCTATCAGGCGGCAGATCTGCTCCGGCAGGACGCGGAGAACGGCGGAAACGGCGTTGCCTTCCGCGAGGACAACGTGGACGCGGACGAGGTGTACCGAGCACTGGAGGCGCAGTATCCATACGCATTCGCGCTGCACGCGGTAACACGGCCGAACAAGACCATCGAGCTGAACGCCGAGGTTTCTCGGCAGGCGCGGCAGGAGCAGGCGTGGGAGTACGCCAGGGTTCTGGCGGCAGGCTCGGTTTCGCAGACCATGACTGCAGAGGAGAAGTTGCGTGCGCTGCACGATACCCTCATCCGTCAGTGTGAGTACGATGTGGATACGGCAGAGGAGGACGCTCCGGACGGCTCGGCACCCGCTTTCGCGGCAGATGGCGCGCTGCTCGATCATAAGGCTGTGTGTGCCGGTTACGGCCGCGCGTATGAGATGCTGTGCAAGGCGGCAGGCATTCAGGTCATCTATGTCGCATCCGAGGAAATGAACCACGGCTGGAATGCTGTGCGGTTGGGCGGCACAACATATTACATCGACTGCACGTTTGACGACCCGATTCCGGACAGAGGCGAATATGTATCCGATCAGTATTTTATGCTCACCGGAGAAGAACTGGCGCAGACGCATACCTGGAATGAGGCGTTCTACGAGCAGCTTCTGGACAGTCTGGAACAGGGCGGGAAATAGCGGAAAAATCGGTTCCAAAACTTTTTCAAAAAAATTTGAAAAAAGGTGTTGACATTTACTCGATTATGGACTATACTAAACAAGTCGTCAGCGAGCGGGCGATAACAACGGAAAAGGATATGGCGGTATAGCTTAGTTGGCTAGAGCGTCCGGTTCATACCCGGAAGGTCATTGGTTCAAGTCCAATTACCGCTACCATTTTCCCTTGGCCCGTTGGTCAAGCGGTCAAGACACCGCCCTTTCACGGCGGTAACGGGGGTTCGATTCCCCCACGGGTCACCACTTGGAAGTTTAGCTCAGCTGGGAGAGCATCTGCCTTACAAGCAGAGGGTCAGCGGTTCGAGCCCGTTAACTTCCACCACGAAAACCACTCACGAAAGTGAGTGGTTTTTCTTTTTGTCTTTAGAAACCGCCGGCTTTCCGGGGCATACGAGGCGCGCAGCGCTACGTTCTGTCCGGGCGGCAGTTTTTTCAGCACGGGTAGACCGGGGGACCTGAACCGCGCAGGCGGTTCACCCTTTCCGGGCGGGAGGTTTTTCGCTTGAAATCAAGCGAGGAGTTGCGCTCTGCGGAGCGCAGGGATTCGCCGCGCCCCGCGGCGGGGCAAGAGGGTAGACACCAAGGTTTCTACCCTCTTAACTCCCACTTCCTTTTGGGAGGGTTTGGCGCAGATTGCCGACCTGTGACCGCTGCGAAATAGGGAACGGCAGTCGGGTTACCGTTGCGTGTCTTTCTCCACCTTTTCGCGGTTCACAGACAGTGTACTGCTACACAGACGGTTTCATCTGCGCAGGCGCGGCATGACAGTGCCGCGCAATTTTTTTGCGTGTTGTAACGGAAGGCACCTGCGAATTTAGGCGTTTGGTCGATTTATCTTCGCAGGTGCTGTCTATAATAACGTGCTCACGAATTGCGCGGCACTGCTATGCCGCGCCTGCGTAAACTAACCCACATGTGTAGCAGAACGATATCCGGCACTGCGTATAGGTTTCGGCATGGGAGCACACTGTGCTCCCCTACGGTAGAAAAAATCCTCTGCCGTTCCCTATTTTCGAAGCGGTCACATATAGGAAATCTGCGCCAGATTAGGAAGCAAGGGAAAGGCAGGAGTTCAAAGAGGAAGGGAAACCGTAGGTGTCCCTTCCTTTTTGCCCCCGCCGCGGGGCGCGGCACGTTCCCGCCGTCCGCAGACGGCGAATCCCCCGCTGAGGTTCAGCGAAAAACTCTCCGTCCGTTAGGGACGAACACGCTTGCGCAGTTCGAGTACCCCGCTCAGCCAGTGCTGAGAAATGCCGCCCGAATAGGGCGGACCGCCTGCGCGGTTCGTACATCCCAGCGGGTCGGTGCCGGAATAGCCTGCGTTGCGGTTAAACCACCGCAACTTCACATAAACTACGTTTGCGTTACTCCTGCATATACGGTATAATAGAACCCGTTAGACAAACTTTTCCGGAATCGAGGGAAATTATGCAACAAGTGACCCGAAAAACGCTGGGTGCGGGAATCAATCTCACCTGCGTGACCACACCGAAGTTTAAGCGGGCAGTGCTGCGTGCGATGCTGGTGCTGCCGCTCGGCGGCGAGGATGCCGCGCTGCGCGCGTGTCTGCCGCAGGTTTTGCGCCGCGGCACGGCCAGGCTGAACGACATGCAGGCGTTCGGCACCGCGCTTGACGAGCTGTACGGTGCGCGTATTGAAGCTGCAGTGCGCAAGGAGGGCGAGAACCTGTGCATCGGCTTTCTGTCCGACTGTATTGATGAGGCTTATGCACCGGGAGCCGACGGTCTGACCGCCGGTGTGATCGGTCTGCTGTGTGATCTGCTGTACAACCCGTATCTGCAGGACGGCCTGTTCTGCGCCGCTTATGTAGAGGGCGAGCGCGGCAATCTAATCGACCGCATTGCCGCACTTAAAAACGATCCGCGTTCGTGGGCGCCGCGCCGGCTGAACGAGATCATGTGCGAAAACGAGGACTACGGAAAGTCCGCGCTCGGTACGATCGAGCAGGCGGAGCGCATTACGCCGGAAACGTTGTACGCGGCCTATCGCCGTGCGCTGAGTGAGGCGCAGGTGGAGCTGTTCTACTGCGGTACGATGATGCCGGATGAGGTGGAAGCGCACTTCATGGCAACGCCGCTGGCCCAGCCGCGCGAGGGCACGCTGTATCAGCCGCACACGGTCGTGCAGGCGCGGCCTGTCGGTGATGTTCGTGAGGTCGTTGAGGATGCCGAGGTAACCCAGGGCAAGCTGTCGCTCGGCTTCCGTACCGGCGGTGCATCACTGACCGGCGGAGAACCGGCGGCGTACTGGATGTTCCAGACCATCTACGGCGGCTCGACAAGCGCGAAGCTGTTCCTCAACGTGCGAGAGAAAGAGTCGCTGTGCTACTATGCAAGCGCACAGTTTGTGGCATCTAAGGGACTGATGATCGTGGGCTCCGGCATTGAGAACAGAAATTTCGAGGTCGCACGCGATGAAATCCTGCACCAGCTGGATTTGTGCCGTGCAGGCGAAATTACGGACGCAGAACTCGAAAGCGCACGCAAAACGCTGGTCAACGGCTGGCGCACTATGCTCGACGATCCGCTTACACTCGAGCGCTACTGGATGGGACAGGCGGCCGCAGGCACGCTCGTATCGCCCGAGGCGCGCATCGAGCAGGTAGCCGACATCACGCGCGAGCAGGTCATTGCCGCGGCACAGAGCACAGCGCTTGACACGGTATTCTTTATGAAGGGAGCGGCAAAATGACAAAGAATGATTCCGCTCTGCACGAGAGTATGCAGACCCGCACGCTGGCAAACGGTCTGCGCATCTGCTATCTGCCCAAGGAGGGCTTCAGCAAGACCTTCGCCATTCTGGCGACCGATTTCGGTTCGGTGGACGCATCGTTCACCTTTGAGGGCAAGCGGTATGACACACCGGCGGGCGTTGCGCACTTCCTTGAGCACAAGATGTTCGAGGATGAGGACGGCAATGCACTGCAGAAATTCGCCCGCACCGGTGCAAGTCCGAACGCCTTCACAAGCCACACCATGACGGCGTATCACTTTTCCTGCACCGACCGGTTTGAGGAGAATCTGAAGATTCTGCTTAAATTCGTGTTCACGCCGTACTTCACGGATGAAAACGTGGAGAAGGAACGCGGCATTATCAATCAGGAGATCCGCATGGTAGAGGACACACCCAATTGGGAGGTGTTCGTTGGCGCGTATGAGGGTCTGTACCGCAATCATCCGGTGCGCGTGTCCATTCCGGGCAGCGAGGAGAGCATTTCGCATATTACACCGGAGTTGCTGTACACCTGTCACCGTGCGTTTTACAGTCCGAAGAACATGGCGCTCGTGGTGTGCGGCACAGCGGACTTCGAGCAGGTATGCCGCATGGCAGAGGAGATTTCACCGAAGGACGCACCCGAGATCGGTCAGCGTCATTACGGCGAGCGCCGCGCGGAAGTCCATCAGCCGGTTGTGACGCGCAAAATGCAGGTGTCGCTGCCGCAGTGCATGGTCGGCTTTAAGGACGAGCCGGTTCCGGCAGGCGAAAGCCGCCTGCGCCGCAGTCTGATCGGTGATCTGGCGGTGCGTATTCTGTGCGGCGATACCTCTCCGCTATATGCAAAGCTGTACGAGAAGCGGCTGCTCGGACGCGATTTTGATGTGGATTATTCGCTCATTCCGGATGGCGCATACGCGATCCTCGGCGGCGAGAGCCGAGATCCGGCGGCTGTGCGCGAAGCACTTGAGCGGGAGACTGCACGGCTGGCGCAGGAGGGCATCGAGCCGAAGCTGTTCCGCCGCATGAAGAACGCGCTGTACGGCATGCGTTTGCGTATGCTGGATGTGCCCGATCTGTATGCACGGCAGGAGATCGCTTCTGTTTTTGCGGGCGAGCATTATCTGGATTTTGCCGGGCTGTTTGACACCATCCATGCGGAGGATGTGCAGGAAATGTTCCACCGTTGGGCACAGCCGAACCGCTCGACCATGTCGGTGGTAGAGCCGAAGTAACGATAGAAAGAAGAAAGATCATGGAACACGCAATTTCATTTCCGGCGCTCGGACTGGATTTTAACATCAACCGTGTCGCCGTCAATCTGTTCGGCAAGGATATTTACTGGTATGGCATCATTATCTGTCTGGGCTTTGTGCTGGCAGCGCTATATATCAATCGGCGGACGAAGGAGTTCGGCGTTACGTCGGACAATCTGATGGACTGCCTGATCATCGGTGTGCCGGTCGGCATCATCTGCGCCCGTATTTACTATGTGGCATTTGAATGGGGCTATTACAGCCAGCATCCGAATGAGATCATCGCCATCTGGAAGGGCGGCATTGCGATTTACGGTGCGGTCATCGGTGTTGTGATTGTACTGGCGGTGTACAGTAGAATTAAGAAACTGTCGTTTGCCAGTCTATGTGATCTGGCGGCGTTCGGTCTGCTGATCGGTCAGTGCATCGGAAGATGGGGCAACTTTGTCAACGGTGAGGCACATGGCGGTGCAACCTCTCTGCCGTGGGGCATGAGCATTGACGGTGCTTCTCCGGTGCATCCGACCTTCCTGTATGAGTCGCTGTGGAACTTTGTCGGTTTCCTTGTGCTGCATTTCTATTCGAAGAAGCGCAAGTTTAAGGGCGAAATGGCGCTGCTGTATGTAGCGTGGTACGGTCTGGGCCGTGCGTGGATCGAGGGCCTGCGGACGGACAGCCTGTATCTCGGCCCGGTGCGCGTATCGCAGCTGCTGGCCGGCATAAGCTGCATTGCGGCGATTGTTGTTCTGGTACGGCAGTATAACCGCATCAAGGTCGAGAAGGCATTCTACGCGCCGGAGCAGGACAAGGTGGACGAGAAAAAAGGCGAATAACATTTCACGATAAAGGAGAACGACAATATGAGTGCAGTAAGAATGGACGGCAAGGCACTGTCCGCGAAGGTGCGCGGCAGCATTCTGGCAGAGACCGAGGCGCTGAAAAAGCAGGGTGTAACGCCGGGTCTGGCGGTTATTATCGTCGGCAACGATCCGGCGAGCGAGATTTACGTCCGCAATAAGGAGCGTGCGTGTGAGCAGTGCGGCTTTTACAGCGAGAAGTACGCGCTTCCCGAGGAGACCACACAGGAGGAGCTGCTTGGTCTGATCGCGCAGCTCAACGAGAGCCCGGCAATTTCGGGCATCCTGTGCCAGATGCCGGTGCCGAAGCATATTTCCGAGCAGGCGGTCATCGACGCCATTGATCCGAAGAAGGACGTGGACGCGTTCCATCCGGTCAATGTCGGCAAGATCATGGTTGGCAATTTTGATTTCGTGCCGTGCACGCCCGCGGGTGTCATGGAGCTGCTCGACGAGTACAAGATCGACCCGAAGGGCAAGGAGTGCGTCGTGGTCGGTCGCTCGAATATCGTCGGCAAGCCGATGAGCATGCTGCTGCTGCACCGTCACGGTACGGTTACCATCTGCCACAGTCGCACGCAGGATCTTGCAGAGGTGTGCCGCCGTGCGGATATTCTGGTAGCCGCTGTCGGCAAGGCAGGCTTTATTACGCCGGATATGGTCAAGGAGGGCGCAGTGGTGATTGACGTTGGCATCAACCGCAACGCCGAGGGCAAAGTCTGTGGCGATGTGGCGCCGGAGGTTATGGAAAAGGCCTCTTACATGACGCCGGTTCCGGGCGGCGCCGGTCCGATGACCATCACCATGCTGATGAAGAATACGCTCAAGGCGGCAAAGCTCCGGCACGGCATTCAGTAAACAAAAACCGCCCGTATCCGGGTTGACAATCCGGGTGCGGGCGGGTATACTAAAGATACCGAAAGGTGCTGCCGGTAGACGGTCAGCCCCTAAAACTGTGGAAAGAAGTAATCGCACATGTAGGAGTGTCGGCGGTTACTTCTTTTTTGTTCCTAAAATACGCTCAATGAGTACGAGTATCACTACAAGTATTACGAGATATTCCATAAAACCACCCCCTTTACAGGGGCAAGACTTAACCGCCTACCGCAGGCGCGGCAGCACCTTTCTTAACGACAAGTATAACAGAAATCGACTGCTTTTGCAATCCCACCAGATTTCGGCGGGATTGTTTTTATTTTGTAAATTAGAAAAGATTGACCTTTGTCCGGATTCATTCTATAATAAAGCTAATGAGTTAACCGCAACATACGGTTTATCACGTCAGGGGAGGACGAATATAATGGATATGAAGAAGCTTGCCGGCGATAAGGCGGCAGAGTATGTAAAGGACGGCATGGTTGTTGGTCTGGGCACCGGTTCCACTGCGTACCACATGGTAAATGCAGTAGGCGAGATGGTAAAGAACGGCCTGAAGATTCAGGCGATCCCGACCTCCAAGGCTACCGAGGCGCAGGCGCGCGAGCTGGGTATCCCGCTGCTGACCATCGACGAGCTGGATCACGTTGATCTGGCAATCGACGGCGTAGATGAGATCGACCCGCAGTTCAACGCCATCAAGGGCGGCGGCGGTGCGCTGTACCGCGAGAAGGTCGTTGCATCCATGGCGAAGGAAGTTATCTGGATCATGGACGAGTCCAAGCTGGTAGACAAGATCGGCGCTTTCCATCTGCCGGTTGAGATCGCACAGTACGGCTCCAAGCAGGCGATGGAGCGCATGGCAGCTTACGGCTGGAATCCGGTTCTGCGTGTACGCGACGGCAAGACCTTTGTTACCGATAACGGCAACTTCATCGCGGATCTGCACCTCGGCGCAGGCTTTGACATTCAGGACGTTTACTCCAAGCTGACCGGCATGCTCGGCGTGCTGGAGCATGGTCTGTTCCTCAACATGTGCAAGCGTATGATCGTCGGCCACTCCAACGGTGAGGTTCAGGTCATCGAAAATCCGTCCAAGTAAGCGCAGCTGAAAGGCAGGAGAATTAATGATGGATCAGAACGATCAGAACGACCGCTTCGACAGATTCGACCGCTTTGAGCCGGACTTCAGCCGGTTCGAAAGTGGTTCGGACCGCAGTGAGCGTCCCGCACGCACAGGCAGACGTCAGTCGGCACGTCCGGTGCGTTCCGGCATGCGCATGGGCAAAGGCAAGCCGATGCGCAGAGCATCGGTCAAGCTGAACTACCGCATGGTGCTCTGCATTGCCGTGCTGGTACTGCTTTTGCTGACGATCATCTTCGGCGGACTGTTCAAGTCCCGCGGCAGTAAAATTGCGGACCTGAACTCGCAGATCGAAACACTGAATAAGGATAAGGACAATCTGTCCGCACAGATTGGTGCGCTGACGCAGGAGAATCAGACCCTGCAGAGCAGCATCACCGCAACGCTTCCTGCGGCTAAGACCGCAGAGACCAACAGCATCGTGGATCTGATCCCGATGCTGAACGACGGCGTTTATGTAGTACAGAGCACCGGCTCGCAGCTTCGCTACATCAGCGTTCCGAAGGGCTACCTGCAGGACAAGCTGGGCGAGTACCGCGATGACGCTTCCGGCTATGCCGCCTCCACCGGCGATGCACCGATCTGCCAGTACTATGTGCTGTTCACCGACCGCGTGATCGGTCTTGCAGAGGGCGACACCGGCTTTGTCAGCACCGACCGCAGCGCAACCGGCTCGACGAGCACGATTCCGTCCGGCTTCTATGATTTTGTTGCTTCGTTCTTCAACAACAGCAGCAGCAATACCGCGGCTTCCGGCAGCAGTTCGAGCGATAGCAGCAGCTCGGATAGCAGCTCTGACAGTTCGAGCGACAGCAGCGCGTCCGACAATTCGTCTGACAGCAGCGCTTCCTCCGCATCTGCGGATGCAAACGCATAATCTGCGGAAAAATTAAAAAAATCAGAGGCATGGACTTGACAGTTCGTGCCTCTTGTGATATGCTATTAAAAGCCGCATTGTGCATAGGCTTTTGTAAGTGTGTATCAAACGATGCACCGCCGTGCCAAGCGTGACTCTACAACGAAAGAGAGGGAAAACACATGTATGCCATTCTGAAAACTGGCGGCAAGCAGTACAAGGTATCCGAGGGCGACGTAATCTACGTTGAGAAGCTCGGCGTAGAGGACGGTGCTACCGTATCCTTTGACGAGGTTCTGGTAGTAGGCGAGGGTGATTCCATCACCGTAGGCGCTCCGTACGTTTCCGGCGCGGTTGTAACCGGCACGGTTGAGAAGACCGGCAAGGGCAAGAAGATCAACATCTTCAAGATGAAGCCGAAGAAGGGTTATCGCCGTCGTCAGGGTCATCGTCAGCCGTACACCAAGGTGACCATCGCGTCCATCAAGGCGTAAGACCGTGACCAAAGTCACTTTTTCGCTGCAGGAGGATAAAATCCTCGCGGTGGACATTCTCGGCCACGCAGGCTATGCGGAGGAAGGGGAGGACATCGTTTGCGCAGCGATCTCCAGTGCGGTTATGCTGACGCATGCGCTGCTGTATGATGTACAGCATATTCCGGTCGATACTCTCATCGAGGATGACGGAGCGCATATCCGCTTTACGCTGCCGAAAGGCGATGTAGAACGCGGACAGGATGCACTTTGTGCTCTGAAGCTGCATTTTTCCGAACTGGAACAAAACTATTCTGATTTCTTGAACGTAATGGAGGTGCAAGCAGATGCTGAAGATTAGCTTACAGTTTTTCGCTCATAAAAAGGGCGTTGGTTCGACCAAGAACGGTCGTGATTCCGAGTCCAAGCGACTGGGTGTAAAGCGTGCAGACGGTCAGACCGTACCGGCAGGCAACATCCTGGTTCGCCAGCGCGGCACCAAGATCCACCCGGGTGTGAATGTTGGCCGCGGTAAGGACGACACCCTGTTCGCAAAGGTTGAGGGCGTTGTTCGCTTCGAGCGTCTGGGTAAGGACCGCAAGCAGGTTTCCGTTTACCCGCAGTAATTATAGCGTTGCGTATAGGGGGCTTCAAAAGCCCCCTATATTCAAATTCCGGTTCCTTGCGAAACCGAAATTTGATACCCCAACGGCGCCGCACAATGCGGCTGGGTCGGGGTAACAAAACATCCGGCAAAGCTGGACGTTTTGTTGCGGCACGGAGTGCCGCAATTAAATGATTGCGCCGGAGGCGCAATTCGCTGCGGCGAGCCAATGGCTCGATTTTCCGTCCGGAAAATCTGCCATGTGGTTGCAGTTTGCAAGCAAACTGGTATTTTATTGTCCCAGACTTCGTCTGGGATTTTGTTGATTTTAGATAGATATTACACCTTTGAGAAGAAAGGAGGACTACCATGTTTATTGATATTGCAAAAATCAAGATCGTATCCGGCAAGGGCGGTGACGGCAAGGTTGGTTTTCACCGCGAAAAGTATGTGGCGGCCGGCGGTCCGGACGGCGGCGACGGCGGCCGCGGCGGCTCGGTCATCCTCAAGGTGGACGACAATCTGTCCACGCTGCTCGATTTCCGTTACAAGAAAAAGTATGTTGCGGCTCCCGGTGAGCCGGGCGGCGGCAAGCGCTGCAAGGGCAAGGATGGTGCGGATCTGATCATTCGCGTACCGCGCGGCACGATCATCCGTGACCAGAAAACCGGCCAGGTAATGAAGGATATGTCCGACAGCGAGCCGTTTGTAGCGGCCAAGGGCGGCAACGGCGGCTGGGGCAACACGCATTTTGCAACGCCGACGCGTCAGGCGCCGCGTTTTGCCAAGCCGGGTCTGCCGGGTGTCGAGCGCGACATTATCCTTGAGCTGAAGCTGCTGGCCGATGTTGGTTTGGTCGGCTTCCCGAATGTCGGCAAGTCCACGCTGCTGAGCATGGTTTCTGCGGCGCGTCCGAAGATTGCAAACTACCACTTCACGACTCTGGTGCCGAACCTCGGCGTGGTTTCGGTCGGTGAGGAGCAGAACTTCGTCATGGCCGATATTCCGGGTATTATCGAGGGCGCAAGCGAGGGTGCCGGTCTGGGCCACGACTTCCTGCGGCACATTGACCGCTGCCGTCTGCTGCTGCATCTGGTTGACGCGGCAGGCAGTGAGGGCCGCGACCCGATCGACGACATTGAGAAGATCAACGCCGAGCTTGCCGGCTACAGCGAGTTTCTGGCAGCGCGTCCGCAGATCATTGTTGCCAACAAGACCGACCTGCTGGGCGATGACCGTGAGCCGGTCGAGAAGATCCGCAAGTACGCAGAGGAGCGCGGCTTCCTGTTTGCGGAGCTGTCCGCGGCGACCAACCAGGGCGTCAAGGAGCTGATGAACCTGACGTGGCATGAGCTGCAGCAGCTGCCGCCGGTATTCATCTATGAGCCGGAGTTCGTCGAGGTCGAGGAGAAGGCCGCGACCGAGAACGACTGGACCATCGAGCGCGACGGCGACGCATATGTTGTCACCGGTGCATGGGTGGACAAGATTATGGGCTCGGTCAACATCGACGACTACGAATCCCGCCAGTATATGGATCGTATGCTCCAGTCTGCAGGCATTTACGCCAAGCTGGAGGAAATGGGCATCGAGGAGGGCGCTCCGGTCGTGATCGGAGAGTTCGAGTTCGAGTACGTTTACTAAACTGGGTGAAAGAGGACCTTTGGGTCCTCTTTTTTTCATATCGTGCGGTTGATTCAGAGTGAAGAGAACGTGCGGGAGTAGATAATGCAATATCACTAAAAAAACCATATCGTCTTATGTTCAATCTGCCAAAGTAGTGCTATAATAAAAGCATAATGCACAAAAGGGGAGTTGACAAACTGTGCAACAACAAAAGAACGATAAAACAACCTGCCTGTTGCTTGCGCTGACCACGATTTTCTGGGGCAGCCTGTACACGGCGAGCAAGGTACTGCTCGATGTGATTCAGCCGTTCACGCTGCTGTGCCTGCGCTACATCATCGCGGCCATCGCCATGACCATCCTGCAGCGCCTGCGTAAGCCCGACCCGAACGGCAAGCCGCGCAGGATCAAGGGCGGCGACTGGAAATACGTTATCATGTTCGGCCTGGGCGGCTATGTGCTGTCCATCGGTCTGCAGCAGTACGGCACCAAGCTGGCGGGAGCATCGCTGGCATCGCTCATCAACTGCATGAACCCGATCGCCATCTGCTTCTTTGCGGTGCTGCTGCTGCATGAGCGCATGACGATGAAGAAGGTCGTCTGCATTGTCAGCGCGGTTGCCGGTGCGGTCTGCATCGTCGGCGGAGACGCCGGCGGCGGTCATATCCTCGGCATAGCGCTTTCACTCGGTTCGGTGCTGACGTGGAGTGCGTTGAGCGTGTTCATGCGCTCATTCTCGCAGAAGTATGATGCGCTGACCGTCACGACTTACGGTATTTACGTTGCCGCTATCGGCACGCTGCCGCTGATGCTCCGCGAGATCATCACCCACCCGGAGATGGACTTCCTGCACGCGAAGTACATCCTTGTGCTGTTTTATGTGGCGATTTTCTGCACGACCATTCCGCATTCGCTGTGGAATTACTGTCTCTCCCGTGCAGAGGCGAGCACCTGTTCTCTGTTTTACCCGATTCAGCCGCTCACCTCGATGGTGCTCGGTGTCCTGCTGCTGAACGAGCACATGACGGTCGGCTTTATTGCCGGTGCGGTGCTTATCGTGTTCGGTGTGCTGTATTCAACGCTCGGCAAAGAGAAAACCAGATGAGACGCCTTGGCTTTGCCCGATGTTATAGGTTAAGCTGAAAAATCCTCCTGTCTTCAGAAAGAAGGCAGGAGGTTTTTTGCAATCATTCAATACAGCGAAAGAGAGATGACGATGAAGTCCAAAGGGTAGAAACGCAGGGATGCAGTCCGGACGGTGCCGGATTGCAGCCGGTTTGCTGAATTTACAATCCCAAATCCTTAAACCGCGAATACATGGACTGTACGCCGTACAGTGCCGCCACCGGATTGTGCTGCAGTACCCGGTCCTTGACGATCATAACCGTTGTCGGAACCTTGCTGTGGCGCAGGAACAGGGTATCATGTCCGACGCACAGACCGATCACGATGTTGAAATCGCAGCCGTGCGCGGCAAGCGTCTTGGCCTGCATGATCGGGTTGCACATGGACTCGTGTCCGCAGCCGCCGTTGAGCTTTTTCTCGTTCGGCACGCCAATCTCGGTCTTGTCCTGTGCACCGACCTTGCAGCCGACCGTGAAATATTCGATGCCCTTTGCCTTGAGAATACGGGCGAAGATAGAGGCCTCCCGCATCAGACCAACGCAGGACGCGATGCCGATCTTTTTGTAGCCCATGCGCTTGATGAACTCGATGGTTTCCTCAACACGGGTCAGGCGGCCGTAAAACTCGCCTTCAATGCACGCGGAGGTGCGGGCGATCAGACCCTGTTCCGGGTCGTTGCGGTAGATTTCAAGTGTTTCCTCGAGCAGTGCCTTATCTACGTTCGTCGTCAGGCAGAACGGCGGGTACTGCTCCTCGCTGGCCGAACGGCAGCCGAGTCTGCTGCAGTCCGAGCAGCTGTGTGTGCATTTCAGTTCCGACATAATCCTTTCCTCCCTGTAAAAACAATGTTATGCCTTTGCGTTTGTGTCCTGTGCGGGCTTGGTGATTTTGCCGCTGCAGCAGTCGTCCTCAGCCTCGGCTGCTGCTGCCGGCTGGAAGCTGACAGAGGAGGCCTTTGTGGATTTAGTGGCGGTATCGGTGGAAGCGTCGCTCTCCGGTGCATCCGGAACATCATCGAAGAAGATATATGCATTGTCTGCGAACTTGGTCGCATCGGTGCCTTCCTTGAGCACGCCAATCTGGGTCAGCTCCTCGGCGTTCTGCTTGAGTGCGTCATAGCCGCCCTGAACGGAGGGCTTGTAGTTGTAGGTCTTGAGAATCTGTGCGCAGAAGTCCACATCACCGGAGACATACTCCTTTTCGGTGATGATCTTTGCCGTTTCGTCCGGGTTTTCCTGTACCCACTGAGATGCCTTCTGTACGGCACGGGTGAAGGCTGCTGCAGCCTTCGGGTTCTCCTCAGCCAGCTTGCTGGTGACGAATGCTGCGCAGCAGTACTCGTCCTTGTACTTGGGATCGGTTGCGGTGTCGATGAGAGCGGTCAGACCGTACTGCTCCTCTGCAATAGAAGCCGCCGGGTCGCCGAGTGCGATCGCGTCAACGGCACCGTTCTGCAGTGCCTGTGCCAGATCGTTGCGGGAGTAAACCGAGAATTCAACCTCCATGTTCTGGTCGGTCACGCCGATGCCTGCCGCGCTCAGCGAGCGCTTGGAAATGACGGTTGCCGCGTCAGCCAGACCCGGCACGCCGATCTTCTTGCCCTTGAGGTCGGCAATGCTCTTGATGTTGCTGCTACCGGGTACGAGCAGCTTGGTGCAGCCGGTGTGGATGCCGGTGGTGAACTTGATGGGCAGGCCGTTCTCGAGCGGCTGTAGCATTTTGCCGATCAGGCCCATGCCGACATCAACCTGATCCGCGCCGATGGCCTCGGAAACGTGTGCCGCGTCAACCGTTACCTGCTCAATGTCCAGACCCTCGTCCTCGAAGTAGCCGTTCTCGATCGCGATGTACATCGGTGCGGCACAGAGAGAAGGAGAGTAGATCAGACGCAGGTGGGTTGCGCCGGAATCGGCGGAATCTGCTGCCGCGGAAGCGTCCGAATTGCTGCTCGAACCGCCGCAGGCGGTAAGCGAGAGTGTCAGTGCAGCTGCGAGAAGTCCGCTTGCCACTCGAAATAAAATACCGTTCTTTGTCATGGTTTTCTGTCCTTTCAAGGAAAATATATAATAAAAGTAATAATAATGAACGTATGTTCTTTAATGCGATCTTAAATGTAGTAGTTGGGCTCTTTGATTGTGCCGCCGTAATGGAGCTGACGAAGGATCTCTGCACGGTAGTGAAGAAAATCCTCCGAGCTGCGTGCTCTTTGGCGGGCCAACTTGATATCCAGCGTGCCGGTGATGCGTCCCGGTCGGGGTGTCATAACGACCACCTTATCCGAAAGATACACGGCCTCATCCACATCATGCGTTACCATGATGGCGGTCATGCCGGTTTCCTTCCAGATGCGCAGGATCTCGTCTTGCATGTTCATGCGGGTGAAGGCATCGAGTGCACCGAGCGGCTCATCGAGCAGGAGCACCTTGGGCTTGCCGACGAGTGCTCTTGCGAGAGAGGCGCGCTGGCACATGCCGCCGGAAAGCTGGTGCGGATACGAATGCTCGAAGCCCTTGAGGCCGACCATCTCGATAAATTCGTCTACGCGGTCCTTTTCCTGCTTGTAGATGCCGCGGGCGCGCAGACCGAACGCGATGTTATCATAAATCGACAGCCACGGGAACAGCGTGTGCTCCTGAAACATGAAGCCGCGGTCTGCACCGGGGGCCTTGATATGTGTGCCGTCCAGCATCAGGCTGCCGTCGTCCATCGGAATCAGACCGGAGATCAAACGCAGCAGCGTGGACTTGCCGCAGCCGGACGGTCCGATCAGCGAAACGAACGAACCGGCGGGAATATCGAGCGAAACATTGTCGAGAGCGGTAATGCGCTCTCCGGTGGGATTGACAAAATGCTTGGATACACCCGAAATCGAAATACTTCCTACCATTTGATAACTCCTTTCTGCCATGCGAGCACGCGGTCGCGGAATTTGAACAGCAGCGTGATGAGAATGAAGAAGGTGACTGCAATGATGATCAGCCCGGCATATACGTTGGCATATGCCATCATTTCCTTCTGCCAGTTGATGTACCAGCCGATGCCGTACTTGGCACCGAGCATTTCGGCGGTGACGAGCGTGATGAACGACGAGCAGGTGCCGTTGAACAGGCCGAGGAACATATGCGGCATAGCCGCCGGAATGCCGACCTTGGCAATGCGGTAGAAGCTGCCCGCGCCGAGCGTCGAGGAGACCTCAAAGTACGAGTTGGGGATGGAAGCGATGCCGCTGCTGGTGAGCACGGTAGTCGGGAACCACACAGCCAGCGCAATCAGGAAGGCACTGGCGGAAACCGCAGTCGGGAAAGCGATGAGCACCAGCGGGATCCACGCGGTGGACGGGATCGGGCCGAGCACGCGGACGAGCGGCTGTACCCAGTAGGCGAAGGTCTTGTTGAAGCCGATGGCGATACCGGTCAGCACGCCGACAACCGCACCGCCGAGCCAGCCGAAGAACAGCAGGCGTGCGGAGTATGCAAGGCAGGTCGCGAGGAACGCGCTGTCCTCAACGAGAACGCCGAACACACGGTCGAGCGAGGGAAAGTACAGCACCGGCAGAATCGCAAACTTGGCGGTCAGCAGGTTGAGGATGTTCAGCACCAGAACCGCTCCTGCATAGAACAGTGCGCTGTACGACAGCTTATCGCGTACCTTGGTGTTGCCGAGCGATATCAGCAGGGCAATCACATACACGGCCAGTCCGATGAGCAGCGCCCATGTAAAATAGGGATGTTCTGCGGCAGGGTGCTGCGCGGAATCCGGCAGCAGAGTATCGCAGGCGAGCGCCAGCAGAATGGAGAGAACTGGCAGTGATTTGACAAAATGCTTCACAAGGGAGAACTCCTTTCGACAAAAAATGGCAGAAGACGTATGCCTTCCGCCAGGATGGTTTATGCGCGTTATTCGCACATTCGCCAGGTCACAAGGGAACGCATACACGAGCAGCGGTGCATACACATACAGCAGCGATTCATACAGTACATTCGGCTCATGACAGGTTCTCCTTTCAATTCATATAAATCCTATCGGGTTTTGGTGATTGAAAGTATAGACTTGAATATCCTAATTGTCAATAGGAATACTGTGATTTTGGATAGTATGCCAAAAACGATTTGTCTGAAAGGGAGAATTTGTCGCTTTGCATAAAGAACCACCGCAGCAGGATTTCTTATGGGATCGGGTGGCTGAATCCGCGCTTTTGTGCTACAATATTTACAGGTGATGGATATGATTTTTAAACCGCGTCCGCTCAGCAGAACCATGCTGGATGACGCTTCGCTTGTCCGCGATAAGCAGCACTGCCGCCGGATCGGTCCGTGCGGTGTTGGTCGTCGGGCATTATATTTGAACAGTTATTTTATTGACCGGCATTATTATGTGCCGTTTTCCGCCATTACGCGGGCATTTAAGTTTATAGAAGAAGGCACCGGCGGTGTCCGAGGTGTGCTCGCAGGCAGAGCCTGTCTGCTTGTGGAGTATGACGGCGGCATGCAGCAGGTGTGCTGTTTCAAGTACGAGGATCAGATTGACGAGCTGCTGCGCGAGCTGCACAAGATGCATCCGGAGATTCCGTGCGTCAGCGAGGAAGAGGAGGCTGAACTCGAGGTCGAGTACGAGCGCCGGAGGGCGGAAGAACGCCGACGGCCGCCGCTCAGCATACGCGCCGAGCGGGAGATTGAGGAGTTGGAGAATGCGATCGCGTACCTCGAGCGCAAACCCGAGCTGTACAAGCGGCTCAGTCGTGCAGCCAAACGGCGGCGCAACTACCAGAGCAGGAGCGCGGGATACCGCTGGGCGGCTGCAGCGATCATGGTGCTCGGGGCGGCGGCGCTGATTTACGGCGTGGTGTCGCTCGTGTGCCGCGGTTTCTCCGGCGGATACCTGCTGCTGTGCCTGCTGGCGGCAGCTTTCCTGTTTGGCGGATGGCGCCTGCTGCCGACGGCACGCAACAACAATGCGGCTGTTCTGCGCGGGGATAAGCAGGCGCGGGTACAGATGCAGAACTATATTGATCGGTTTCCGGCATTTCCGCTGCCCGCACGGTACGCGCACCCGATCGTGCTGCGCCGCATGCAGCAGGCCATTGCGGAAGGACATGCGCTGAACGTCATGGAGGCGCTCGAGGTCGTCAAGGCCGATCTGCAGACCATGAATGCGGATATGCAGGTCTCGCAGGAGGAATACGCCGAGATTTCTACGATCAAGCCGCTGTTTCTGAATGCGGATTATAAGTAAGAAATCCAGCCTGAGGCTTGCAAAGCTGTTGACAACGGTATGGCTTCTCCCGTATAATAAATTCAGTAAAATGAAGTCGAAAAAGAGGGGATGGACGGATATGCTGTGTAAAAAAAGAACATGCGGCGTTCCGTTGAATCAAATAGGAAAACGATGAAAACTAAGGACCTTCTGCCCGCAAAAACGGCAGTCGGTCCCTTTTTTTAGGGAGGAAACAGATATGATCGAAAATTGGAATGACGTCCATATCGTACCGGAATTCAGCGATCAGGGTGTGGACTGCTACCGTCTGGCGGGCGGCAGCTTTGTCAATGAATACTACATCGTCTCGGAGGCCGAGACCCGCAAGCTGATGAACCATCCGGAGGTTGTCGGCTACGAGGTGTATGCGTCACTCGTAACAGCTACCTCGCAGATGATGTACTACCTCAAGGAGCAGAAAAAGATCACTTCGGCGAACATTCTGTCCATTCTGCGCGGCGCACTCAACTACCCGCTCGAGGAAAGCTGCTACAAGGAGCATATCCGTGTGCATGACATCAGCTTTATGTCCAGTGAGCGCGTGTTTGGCGAGAATGATGAGATGTCGCTCGATATCAAATACTGCAAGCTGACCATGGTGCCCAACAGCACGCTGATGATCGGCGATATCATCGCCTCGGGCGAGACGCTTGTGCAGTGCCTGCGCTATGTCACCGACTATTACCGCAAGCAGGGCGCCAAGCTGCGCAACATTCTGCTGTTCACCATCGGCGGTACCCAGGGCATTGAGATTCTCGAAAAGCTGACTAAAGAAATCCGCACCTACTGGCCGGACTTTGAGGGCTTCATCACCGTGTACTACGAGGGCGTTTTCAGCTGCTACGAGGAAGGCGACAAGGGCGTTTCCGGCATCAACCGTGCGCTCATCGACTTTTACTGGAAGGGCGGCATTGTGGCGCCGGAGTTCCGCCGTCAGACGCTTTCCATGCAGAATCCGCTGTTTGAGAAGTGCACGATCTACGATGGAGGTGCACGCCGTTACGAAATCCACGAGCACATTGAAGAGGTGCTGGAATTCTGGAACGGCATTCTCGCGCGTGCCGACAAGATCGACAAGCAGGCGCTGCTGGAGGAAAAACTGGGTCATGCGCTGCCGATTTCCTATGAGGACTGGCTGAAGGACTGCCACTATGAAAAGCTGGACGCAAAGCTGACGCGCTGGCTGTATCAGCAGGAGCGCGGCTTTGTCGAGAGCCTGAAGGACGTAACGTTGGAGGAGATCGCGCATCAGCGCATTGACGAGTTCACCACGACGCTCAAAAAGTACATTCTTTGAAAACACAAAAAGGGGATAAGAATCTATGAAAAATGACAACACACCGGTAGATATCGACTTTGCGGAAGCGGCCGTGCCGCATTATGCGCGCCGCGGCATCGTAACCATGTTCATGATCATGCTGGGCTTCACCTTCTTCTCGGCCAGCATGTGGGTCGGCAAGGAGCTGGCAGACGGACTGGATTTCGGCGGCTTTATCATCTCCATGATCATCGGCGGCTTAATCCTGAGCCTGTACACCGGTCTGCTCGGCTACGTCGGCGCGGAAACCGGCATGAGCCTTGACCTGCTGGCACGCAAAGCCTTCGGTGCAAAAGGCTCGTACCTGCCGAGCGCGATGATCTCGTTTACGCAGATCGGCTGGTTCGGCGTCGGTATCGCCATGTTTGCCATTCCGGTTGCAAATGAGCTGCTCGGCGGCAGCACAGCGGCTGAATGGGTGCTCGTTATCATTGCGGGTGTGTGCATGACGGCCTCGGCGTATTTCGGCATCAAATCGCTGACGCTCATCAGCTATATTGCGGTTCCGCTGGTTGCAATCCTGGGTACGGTTGCCATGGTGATGGCGGTCAAACAGGGCAACGGTACGCTGATTGATCAGTTTGCCAAGTCCAGCGGTACGCTGACCGTTGTCGGCGGCGCCGGTCTGGTTATCGGCTCGTTTGTCTCCGGCGGCACGGCAACGCCGAACTTCTCCCGCTTTGCCCGCAACGGCAAGGTTGGTGCGATCACGACCGTTATCGCGTTCTTTATCGGCAACTCGCTGATGTTTTTCTTCGGCGGTATTTCGTCGGTCTACGTCGGCGGCAATGACATTTTTGAGGTTATGATCAACCTCGGTCTGTTCTATCTGGCGATTCTGGTCCTCGGTCTCAACATCTGGACCACGAACGATAATGCACTGTACTCGGCGGGTCTGGGTCTGGCGAACATTTTCGGCCAGAGAAAGAAGCCGATGGTGCTGGTTTCCGGTATTATCGGCACCGTGCTTGCGGTCTGGCTGTACTGGAATTTCACCGGCTGGCTGAATATTCTCAACTGTACGCTGCCGCCGGTCGGCATCATTCTGGTGATGAGCTTCTTCATGGACCGTGAAAAGTACAAGGACGTTGAAGTGACTGAAAACGTCAACTGGTTTGCAGTTTTCGGCGTTGTGCTGGGCGCTGTGGTGGCAAATCTGGTCCCGTGGGGTATCGCATCCATCAACGGCATGATCGTTGCCGCTGTGTGCTATCTGGTCGGCAGCAAGGCGAAAAAGTAAGCAGAATCAAAAAAATCCTCGGTTTAACCCAAGGTCAGCCGAACTTGCTGACCTTGCGGTTTAATCGGGGATTTTTTATTTTTGCAAATGCCTCGTTCAGCATGGTCTCAGTACCGGACGGTCTGAAATCGTGTAGCTGACCAGATCGCTGCTGTGCAAAATGGGGGGAGAAACAGAAAAGGCCTGACAGCGCAGGCCTTTTCAAAAAGAGGTGTGAATTCGGGCGGTTGGGGTATCAGGAACGCCCGAAGGATCAGTTCTGATTTTTCTCGTCGTGCCGCTTGACCACGCGGATGCCGATCGTCAGCAGCACGGCGGAAATGATGGCTGTGGTGAGGACAAAGCCGTCCTGCAAGGTAAACAGGAACCGATCGGCCAGCATGACCGTGCAGATCAGCACGCTGCCGAACGCTTCGAGCTGAAGGCCGCGCCGACGCGATAACTTGGAAAGCATATGCTCGGCCTCCTTTTACTGAACGCCCATTGCCGCCAGAATGACGCGCATGATGACAAGGCTGATAGCCGCATCAAGCAGACAGACGGCGATGAGCAGCGGATGCCACTTCTTGTTGGTGTCGGTTACGAGCACGATACGCGCATAATGTCCGATGAGCGTACCCATCAGGATACATGCCGGGAGCATCATAGACGCCTGACCGAGCGTCAGCGCGCCTGCCTCATACATGGAAGCGGCGGTCGCGCAGCCGGAGGCCTTGGCGAAGAACGCCGAGATCAGAACCGCGAAAGCCTCGCCCGGCAGACCGAACAGTCCCATGACCGGCGACATGACCGTGCCGAGAATGTCCATCAGACCGGTCTCCTTCAGAATGTACACCAGTACATAGCCGAGAATCATCGCAGGGGTGATATTTTCAATGCCGACCTTGAAGCCCTTTGCGCAGCCCTTGAGGAAGGTATCTACGATTGAAGGTTTCTTTGCCTTTGCGGGTGCGGCCGCAGCCGCTGTATTGGTTGCCTGATTGCTCATTTCCGTTACCTCCTTATGCCTTACCGCGCTTTGCACGCAGAATCAGACGGACGATGTTCGCGCCGATCAGCTTGCAGACGAACATGATGACGATGCACGGACCGAGTGCCACCGGGCAGATCGCCACGAGCGGCGCGCCGCCGGTGATGGTGTTGTTGATGCACGCAGAGCCTGCGTACTGATACGCTACGAAGATCGTGCGCTCGTCATCCGTGATCTCGCCGTCCTCGTACAGCTCACGGGTCATGACGGCCGCAACGTCCGAACCGGTAAAGCTCGAGATGAATGCGATGCCGCACTTGCCTGGGATGCCGAGCAGCGGACGAAGCAGAGGACGGAACAGGATGTCCGATGCCTTGAATGCGCCGAGCTGCTCGAATACACCGAGCAGGCCGCAGAAGAACATGACCGCCGGGATCAGGTTGAAGCCTGCCATGAAGCCGTCCTTCGCGCCGGTGCCGCCCTTGCCGATGAGGTTCGCACCTGTGTCACCGATCTGTCCAAACGAGCCTGCCAGATTGGTAAAGTCAAGCACCTTGATTGGACCCTCCGCCGTGCGGAATGCACCGGACAGCACAAGAATGAGCACAATCAGTGCCAGCCACGCGCCAATACCGATCTTTTCCTTGTTTTCTGCCTGTTTCTCTTTGTTTGCCATGAGTTTATACCTCCTTATCCCTTTTGCGCCGCCGCTTATTCGGCAGCCTTTGCAAAATCGTCGTTCAGCGTATACGCTGCGCACGCCGCAAGCACGCTGCGCTGAAACAGCGATTCTACTTCCGCATATTCGTCCGGGGTGTGATTGCCCTCGCCGCGCACGCCCATGCCGCACACCGTCGGCACGCCGCACGCTACCGTAATGCCGGAGTCCGACAGACCGCCGACCTGGAAGCAGCCGATCTCACCGAAGCCGCAGTCATGTGCGGTGCGCTGCAAATGATGGAACAGCGCCATAACGCCGTCGGTCGTATCCATACACTGCATAACACGGCTCAGATCGAGCTCTGCCGTCGTATCCGGCACCGAGTTGTGATTGGTTGCACGATGCAGAATTTCGAAAATCTCGTCTCGCACCTCCGCATTCGGGAAACGGATGCCGATGCGCACCTCGCAAGAGTCGGGGATGGTGTTCTCACCGATGCCGCCGTCCACCATGCCGCAGTTCATCAATCTGCCGCGCATGATGTCGTTCTGCGACTCGATCTCAACGATCTTGTGCGCTGCCTCGAGCACCGCCGAGCGGCCCTTCTCCGGCGCAATGCCCGAGTGGGATGCTCTGCCGTGAATCCTGATGCTGACCGGGCCGCCGCCCTTGCGGCCGACCACGAAACGGTTGTCCATGTAGCCGGTCTCGAAGTTGAACGCCGCGAGCGCGCCTGCTGCCTCCTCTGCGAAGATCTCCTTCGCGTCCGAACGCATATGCAGGTTTTCCTCGTCGCTTGCGAAGATGAACTTGATCGGACGCTCCTTCCAGTCCACGCTGTCGAGTGCCTTGACCGTGTACAGTGCCATGACCAGACCGGCCTTCATATCCAGCACGCCGGGGCCGTGCGCCATGCCGTTTTCATCTACGCGGAACGGATTTTCTTTCGCCGCGCCTTCCTTGAATACGGTGTCCATGTGGCCGATGAGCAGAAGTGGCGCTTTAGAGCTGCCGGGGTTCCACTCGCCGATGAGCATGTCACCGGAGTTCTGAATGGCGCGGACACGGGTGTGGATGCCGGCGTTCTCCATCTCGCGGCGCAGGATGCTGCAAACCGCGTTCACGCCGTCGATCTGCGTTGTGCCGCTCTCCGTGTTCACCAGATCGCGCCAAAGGTTCAGCATCGGTTGTCTGTTTTCGTCGATGTACTGGCGGATCTGCGTGTAAATTTGCTCCATTTTCGTATACCTCCTCTATTGAAAGCCCGTTGTACCGGGGCTTAGTTCACAGCATCTTTACCGCCGCGCCTGCAATGAGCACGGACACGATGGTAACGGTGACGAAGCCTGCCGTCAGCATTTTCGGCAGCAGGAAATTCAAGATCGCTTTCTTTTCCTTCTCGTTTCGTCCGAACGCCTCGGAGACCTCCTGCGGAATGAGCATGGTGGTCGGGAAACCGAACGTGCAGCTGATGCCGTAGGCCGCCGCAAGGCTGATCGGGATGCGCAGCAGCTTAGCGCACAGCAGCGCGGCCGCCATGGTTCCGAAAACGCCGCAGGCCGCTGCGGTCAGCAGCGCAGGCAGAACGGACAGCACCTGCTCCGGCGTGGTCTGCGCCAGATTGGAAAAGATCAGAATGGTGACGAAAAACGTGATCAGGCTGGAGGCCTGCGTTTTTCCGAGGATGTTTTTATCGAGGAAACCCAGTGCGAAGAACACCGCGCCCATGATCAGGCACATGACGAAGTAGTGAACCGCACCGCCGGTCAGCTTGGATGCATAGTACGCGATGACCGCAACGACTGCCAGTTTGGCGAGGTACATCGAAGGACGCTCGCAGCATTTTGGCAGATGCAGCGGACCGTGATGCGCCGCGTCGTTTTCCTCCTGCAAAGTGCTGTACTGCTCTACGAGCACCGCGTCATCGCGGATGAGCCTTGCTGTGCGCCGTAGCAGGAGAGAGGCAATCGGTACGCCGATGAACTTCTGTGTCACATAAAGCACGATGCAGAACGTCGCTGCCGTCGTGAGGTTCATCTCCTTGAGCGTGCTCGTCATGATGAGCGTTGCCGCGCTGCCGCCTGCGAAGATCGGTGCGCCGGCGATCGCCATTTCGCTGCCGATGAACGGCCGTCCAATCAGTACGATTGCTGCAACTGCGCCGCACACGCCGAACAGCGCGGTGACGACTACCTTCCACTGCCGACGCAGCTCCGCGAAGTCGATCGTCGTGCCGAGCGACACGATGAGCAGACCGGCGATGATGTTGCCGAACCCGGTGATCTGCGCATCGTCGATCAGTGTGCGCGGCAGGATACCGCTCCAGAAGCCTGCAAGCAGCAGGATTGCAATGCTGAGCACCGTGGAGAATATTGCTTTGGTCTTCTGCGCAATCAGATCGCTGACTGCGTAGATGCAGAACAGAATCGCAAGTGCGCTGATCGGTGTCATAAGCCTCATTCCTTTCTGTGTCTATACCGTATCATAAATTTGTTATGCCTGTCCAAATCATAAAAGTTATAGTGACGTTATAACCGAAACGGAATAGTATTCATGTACAGTTTCACGCCCGCTTTTCATGAAAAACAGACAAAAGAATAGGCGCTGTGACTAAATCACAGCGCCTTTGCTTTGACACTATTCGGTATACCATTCTGCAGTTTTTTGTCCATTCTGCTTTTGTTATAACCCGGTCATAACAAAACGGAATAGCTTATTATAACCCTCGAAACGTCTTATTTCTCATTTTTTGGGTAAAGCTCCTCCAGCATCTTTACAAATGCCTGTGCTTCTGTGCTCAGCATTTCTCGGCTGCGCTGAATCCAGCCTACATTGATTTGTACTTGACAGTTTCGGATTGGAATGGTGCGGATGCCGTACTCCGCAAAGTCCGGCGCGCTCAGTCTCGGGCCGAGGCGAACCACATCGGTCGAGCGCAGCAGCGACAGGATGGCCGCGCTGTCGTTGACGTAAACAACACGCTTGAACTGCTCGAGACGCACGCCGTCGATCTCCAGATAAAAGCTCAGATTGGAGAAATAATCGTCCGGAAGGCGGACGAACGGATGGGGCAGGAGCTGCTCCATCGTCACCTCAGACGCATGATACAGCGGATGGTTCGGACCGAGATTTGCGTACCAGGTGTCCGAGCCCAGCGCGTGGAATTGAATGTTTTTGAACTTCAGCATGTGCTTGAGCTCCTTCACCTGCACGTTGTTGCTCATCACAAAGCCAATCTCTGCTTCGCCGTGCTCCACGCTCTCGATCACCTGCTGCAGACGGTTTTCCACCAGCTTGAGCGCCACGCGGTTATCGTGGTAATTGTTGTAGAACTTCGCCATCAGACGCCCCATTGTGATGATTGGATAGGAGGCAATAGACAGCACCGGCGCGTGCTCTTTCTCCGATAAGCCCTGAATGAGCTCCATCTGGTTAATGATCGTGCGCGCGTACTGGTAGAGCTTTTTTCCCTCGTCAGTCAGCACGACACCCTTGTTCGTGCGGTTGAAAATACGCACCTTGAGCTCGTTTTCCAGATTGCTGATGGCCTTGCTCAGATTGGGCTGCGTGACGAACAACTTCTCCGCGGCCTTGTTGATACTGCCCTGCTCCGCAATGGCGACAAAGTAGGTAAGCTGCTGAATTTGCATAACTCTTTTCCTCTTTTGCATGTAGTATCTTCAGTATAGCATATTCGGGCGGAAAATGTCAGATGATCTTGAGGAGGGAATACCGCGAAAATGGACGAAAACCATTTGAATATTCTCGGCGTGCGCGATAGCGGCAGCTATGTGTCATAAAAGGTTAGACAGCAGTCTTGATCCCGGCGCCGCGCGCACACACTTCCTGCGAGACTACATCATGGGCCGCATTTGACACCTTTTCTTCCCCCCATACAGCCGGAGAACCATCAGCAATGGTGGTTCTCCGGCCTTTGCGTTTGCGCGTAAGCATGATGAAAAGTAATCGAAACCGCTTGCGAGGGAGGCGATTTTGCACGCATATAGGTGTGATATTGACTGTAATGAACCTCGTGCATTCCATACCATACAGAAATATATTTCGGCATTTACGCAAATAGCATAAAAATATAACTAAATTCGGTAGCAGCATATACATCTCACGAGGGGGAACGTAAAATGAACAGTACGGAGCGGAAGAGAATTTGCTATTTTTCTGCTCCTTGTAGATGTAGTTGTACAGCTTGCGAACCAGGACCTTTCGGAAGCCGTGGTTGCCATACTGGTCTTCCTGCGGGAAAATACCGTACTTTTCAGAGTAGTACCGCAATTCTTTCTTGTCCATCTCGAATAAATGACAGACCTCAGCAATGGTATAAAACTCTTTCATTTTGTGATAGTCGATATATTTCATTGAAAATCAGCTCCTTGATATGAATTTAGATAGTGAAAACGCATTTCACCGCAATTCATGCTATCTTATACATATGTTGGTTATCTCACCGCAAAAGCTGCAATGGCTCCTTGAAAAAACAACCCCATGCCAAGCTGAATAACAAGGCATGGGGTGATATTTACCGCATAAATCTCAATTCATCAATTCCTGCCGTATCGCGCATCGTCACCGGCTGCACACCCAGTTTTTCGAATTGCTTCCTTACGGTTCGGAGCTTATTCTCGGACAGCCCGCTGTTTTTCACAGCCTGTGCATAACTTTTGCAATCGGACAGCTTTTCGACCAGCAGTCGCATATTCTTCCTCGTAGCGGAGTGTTTGACGGTTTCAATCCGTGCGATGCAGTCGGAATATCGCACAAACGGCAGATTTGCGTGCAGCTTTTTCATATATGAGTGAATGGTTTTCTCCGACTCATTCATCACGGTTTTCAGGATTTCCTTGTTGCTGCCCTTGACTTCATCGGACAGGCCGCGCTTGAACTTCGCTCCCGAGCGGGACACCTCGAACCGAAGCATCGGCGCGTCATACTGCTCCAGCAAGTCCTCCTCCATCAGCTGAAATGTCTTGTCATAGACCGTCAATGTGGTCGTCTTGCAGCAAATACGCCACGAATGCGCGTTCTTTTCCTTATGATTAGGGAATCCTTTGCCGAATGTACACAGCTTGTACTGCTTCATGTACGGGCTACGTCGAATGACGCGCAGCGCCTCATCGACCCATTTCTGTGACTCGGGGAAGAAGTCCAGACAGCAGTTGATGCGAGAGAGCGTCAGCTGTTCGAACTCGCAGTCCAGACCGATTTCACGCAGCAGCTTGGTCATTTCCTTGTCGAGCGAGTTGAGCTGTTTTTCTTCCGCCTGGAATACTTTCTTTGGCACATACTCTCCGTGCAGTAAAGTATGAGGATTGAGCCGAAAATGAATAAAAGATGCAAGATTTTTCTTTGTTTTGTTCTTGCTACGCACCTGCTGGTATAGATAAAGCACTATGCCCTGGCCGCAGTAAGAGGTGCAGATATACTTCGTCAGACCTTTCTCAGAATGATATGTCGTGTCTGGATAAAAATTGCCAGAATTCATACTTTTCAGACTATGAAACACCTTGTTGAAGTCCTTCTTAGACACCCTGTGAAATAATTCGATCGTGTGGATACCATAGCGAGAGTCCATGATTATTCACCCTCCTTCGCAAAGCAGCCGATGACTGCGTCGTGCAGATCGTCCGATGATTCACAGATCGCATACAGTTCATTGGCGGCTTCAACTGCATGGTCATCCGTGTCAGAAATAATGTCAAGGTTCATCTGAAAATCGGCGTCATTCCAGAGCAGCAGTGCCTTTGCGCGTTTGCCGTCGCGCCCGGCCCGTCCTGCCATTTGGTAGAATGACGCGACGCTGAACGGCAGTTGAGAGACAATAATCAGGCGAATATCCGGGACATTCACGCCCATTCCGAACGTAGAAGTTGCAATCATAATATGTGCCTCACCGGAACGAAAGCGCGCTTCCTGCTCGGCTCGGTTAGACAGCCTGCTGTGGCAGAGGGCAATAGCAGAAGCCGAAATATCGCAATCCTCAATCAGAAAGTCACGCATATCTTCCACATCGCAGACGCGGGTGCAGTAGATAACAATTTTCCCTTTACTGCCGTATTTCTGAACCGCTTTTCTGACTTTCGCATAACGAACAGCATCATTTTTCACAAATGCTTTCTTGAGGGACAGATTAGAACGTTTGAGCTTGCCGATATGTACAACAGGATTTTTCATATGCAGACTTTTCACGATATATGGAATATCATCCGGCATAACAGTTGCGCTGAAAGCAGCAACGACGGGAGAATTGGGTAAATCCTTGATGAATTTACCGATATTGCGGTACATGGGACGAAATTCATTGCCCCATTCCGTCAGACAGTGTACCTCGTCCACAACAACCGTATGTACGCTATTCTTCTGAATTGCCTTCCAGAGACACGAGGATCACTCAGTCGTTCCGGCGCAACAAAGAGCGCCTGGAGTTTACGATGTGTCAGCTGTTCGATTGTATTGGTATTCTCCCTGTTTTCGCTATACAGGCAGCCCGCTCGGATTTTATTGTCCTCGCAACGCTGCACCAGATCGCGCATGAGTGCAACCGTCGGGAGAATACCAATCAGCAGACCATTTGGGTGCAGGGTAATCATTGAGAGAAAGCAGATTGACTTGCCCTCGGAGGTTCGTGCTAAACCAAGTACATCTGTACCATCGGATAAGTCTTTGATTACCTTCTTCTGAAACGGCTTGAGTTTCGAAATGCCAAAGGTATTGCATATCATCTTTTCCTGTTTGTTCGTCATAATCTTCACTCCAAAACATAGAATTTTCATTCAAAACTGAAATTTTGAAATTTCGTCTGAACTGCCTTTATTCCATTGTTGAGATTGAAGTAGAATTATAATTTCACAGGAAAAACATGATATATAATAATAGCAAAAGACATTGTACTATGTATTTTTTTCATTCCATCCTCTTACCCAGCTCCAGCATGCTGATACCGAACTGCTCTGACGCTGTCAGTGCCATCTGCAACGACGCTTGCAATTTTTGTTCAAACTATTTGTCTAACTTTTTGGGCACTTCAACGTGCGGTACGGTGTCCGAACGAAGTCGAATACATCGCCTTCTGCAGCGCGGGCAGAAGCGCCCGCGCATAGCCCTCCTCCATCGGTCCGTCGCTGCGATTCACATGGGTCGGTCGAAAAATACAGAGCGAAGCGTGCACTGCGTGCAACGGCGTCCGTCGGTTCTCAGTTTGCATTGATTTTTTGATTATTACGCACATTTCTTTTATTATAAATTGTGCATCATTAACTACTCATTTTACCTATCGCACAAAATGTAATTAGTTTTTTATATATAGTATACAGGAATTTCTTTCCACCATTGTCAATCCGTGCTATGATAACAAATGCGGTCAGCGCCTTGCAAGGATGTGAATTTCGAAGCACGATCTCTGTGAAGCAGGCAGGCTGCACGCTAAACAATCCTATCCGCTTGCAGCAGGCCGGAAAACGCAGCATTGATCAGGTGTATTTTATTGGGGCGGCTGTAAATTGGAAGCGAAACCAGAGAAGGAGAGAATGTTTCGTGAAAACCAATCCAACCATGCAGGCAGAGGCGGTTCTGCCTACACGACCTGTTTCCGCAAACGAAAAAATCAATATTCTGACACGCCTGGCTTACGGCGGCGGTGACGTAGCGTGCAACGTTTGGCAACAATCAGTCTGCCTGGGCCAAGGTAATGAGCATCTGGGCCGCAATCGCTGTCCTGCTGCTCTGGATGTTCCAGAGCACCAATCAGGCTGTTGTCGGCACGATTCTGCCGTACTACTGCAAGTATGTGTTCCATAACGACTCGTGGATGTACAGCACGCTGTATCTTTCCGAAACCATCGTTCTGATCGTCGGCATACTGTATCAGCTCGACAAAAAGTACCCCGCTATCATGAAAGAACTTGCAGAGCGCGAAGCGCGCGGCGAGCTGTAACTTGCTGATCTTCATGATCCCTCAACCGTTCCCGGCATGGCTGCAATGCTGTGCCGGGAATCTGTATTTCCGGCTTTTCCCGCCCTGCCCGCACCGGTCGGCAGGGCGTTTTTCGCCTGTGCGCCGTGTCCGCCTCGCGGATATTCACAAAAAGTTTATCGCTGCGGCATTGCGGCTGTCCGCTCTTCTGTATATAATAAATGCAGAGCACATTCCTGTGTCACCCCTCGCGATTACCGAACGATTTAGGGCAATACCGTATAATTAGACAAGAGCGATTTGCGAGCAAATTTTGTGCTCTGATAAGGCGCGGTTTTGCAGCAATACTTTCGTATTGCAAGAAATCGCAACGCAATCAGGGTGAAAAATTTCGGCAAAGCGCCGCAGCTTTAATTGTGCGGTGTTGCCTTAGATAAAGGAGCACCCGTATGTCAACCAACAACCTGTCCACTCCCGCCTCCGGCCGTTTTTCCCTCAGCGCCGCGGCACTTCACATTCTCGCCATGGTGCTGATGCTGATGGATCATCTCTGGGCGACCCTCCTGCCCGCGCAGGACTGGCTGACGTGTGCCGGACGGCTAGCCTTCCCCATCTTCGCATTCATGGCGGTGGAAGGATATTTTCACACCCACAGCTTCTGGAAATACGCCCTGCGACTTGCGCTGTTTGCCATGCTCTCCGAAGTACCGTTCGACCTGATGTACGGCGGAACCTGGTTCTATCCGGTGCACCAGAACGTGATCTGGACGCTGCTGCTCGGTCTTCTGGGCATTCATCTGATGGAAACCGTGCGCAAAAAACAAAAAACATGGCTGTACCTGCTCACCGCCCTGCTTGTTGTGCTGATCGGCACAGTGCTGGGCACCCTGAGCATGGTGGACTACTACGGCACCGGCGTGCTGACGATCTTTATCTTCTACTTCTTCCGCGGACGGAAGTGGTGGTGTCTGGCAGGACAGCTTCTCGCCCTCTACTGGGTCAATGTGCAGCTGCTGGGCGGTCTGCTGTATCCCGTCCATATATTCGGCATGGAATTTGAAATCTGTCAGCAGGGGCTTGCACTTCTGGCGCTCCTCCCCATCTGGCTGTACCGAGGACGGCAGGGCTATCACAGCAAGCCGTTCCAGTATGCCTGCTATGCCTTTTATCCCGTACATATGCTGATCCTTGTGCTGATCCTGCAATATCTGACCCGCTGACGGCTATACCAGTATTTGTAAGCATCTGTAAAACTTGTTATTTATCAAATGCGCGTTCTGTTATATAATAAGTAAAACATCAAGACCGCGCATTTTCTATTTCTGTTTTATGAAGGAAAGTGTGCAGGACAGGCCGGCTGCTGTGTGCGGTGCAGATCGACCGACTGCAAGAGAGAGCACTTTCCCCACGATAACACTGAAAATTTTCGGTAAGAGAGAAAGGAAAAACCATATGAACTGGAACATTATTACGGATTCAAGCTGTGATCTGCTCCCTTCCACCAGTCCGGACGGAAGGATTCGGCTGACCAGTGTGCCGTTTACCATCCGCATCGGGGAGCGGGATTTTGTCGATGACGAGCATCTGGATACGATGGAAATGCTCTACGCCATGGAGCAGGAACACTCGGCCGGCCACACCTCCTGCCCCACGCCGGACGCATGGCTGGCACAGTTTGAACAGGTGGACTGCGCGATCGCGATCACCATTTCCTCGCAGCTGTCCGGCAGCATGAACAGCGCTCTTGCGGCAAGAGATATGGCGCTGGAGAAAAACCCGGATAAAAAGATCGTCATTCTGGACTCCTTATCCACCGGACCGGAGGTTCTGCTTTGCGTAAAGGAGATCGAGCGCCTGATCCGTCAGGGCCTTTCCTTTGACGATATTGCGGCGCACGCCAGAGGTTTTCTACAGAAAACCAAAATCCTCTTTGCGCTCTCCTCGTTTGACAACCTGATCAAGAACGGACGCATCCACCGTCTGACGGGTATGCTCGCCAAAGCTCTCGGCATCTGGGGCATCGGCAGCGGCAGCGACGAGGGGAAGATCGCCTTTGAAAGCAAGGCGCGCGGTGCGAAAAAGGTCGTACAGACGCTGGTCAGCACCATGAAGGAGCACGGATTCATCGGCGGAAATGTCGCGATCAGCCATTGTGATAATCTCGCACTGGCTCAGACGCTGAAAAACAGCATTCTGGATATCTGGGAAAATACCAGCATCGAGATCCTGCCGACCCGCGGGCTCTGCAGCTACTACGCCGAGCGCGGCGGATTGATTGTCAGCTACTGATTTCAACAAACAAAGGGCGAAACCGCATGGTTTCGCCCTTTTTCTGTTCGGTTGATTGTTTTCCGCTCACAGCACCTGCATATCCGCCGCACTGCACGCCGCAAGGAACTCCGGAGCCAGCTCAGCGAACAGATCCTGCAGCAGCGCATCCAGATCCTCTCACGGCCCACCATGGCCAGCCATGCCTTGAGCGACTCGGCCTTCTTGGACGGCACGGATTTGATAATGCGCAAAAAAACAGTTGCTTCCTATTATGCTTTTGCATATTCTCATCGTCAGCACATCATTTTCCATCATTATGTATTAACTCCATCCATTTCTTTTCGTTTATTGTATCTGTTCTTGCATTGATTTCCAGTATGCAAATCGGTAGAAAGCAGTACGAACTCAGCAAATGGCAGGCAGAGGCGCAGAACAAGGTGGAGCTGTATTTGCTGACGCAGCCGATTACGCTGAAAAGTGCCGACGGTATATAGCCGGATCAAAGTGTGCCTGCAATTTATATCCGAAATGTGGGCGGCAATGTGATTTATCTGGAACGGTATCTCTTTGACGGCAGAGAGTACCCATTGGGAAAAGAGGTTTTGCCGCCGATGTCTGTATGCGAGGGCTATCGCTATGTTTATTTGCCGACAGATGGAACGACCCATGTTTCGCTGCAAATATATTTCGAGGACTGGCAGAAAAAACAGTGGACGACAAAGGGGGTTGCGGATTGGGAAGGCGGTATTTGGAAGATTACATATCAGCCGTGCGTCCGCTGTGCAGAGCAGCTGCTAACGCGAAAGAAACAGATCTGCAAACCATAATTTTCATGAATAGGAACACATTGTGCATACGGTTTTTCTACATGAATTGCACGGTTTCAGTAAATACTACCACTATCGCAGCAGAAATACCGAAAATGGGAGGCGGAATTGCTATGAAAGCAACCGGAATCGTGCGCCGGATCGACGATCTCGGCCGCGTTGTTATTCCGAAGGAGATCAGAAGAACGCTTAGGATTCGAGAGGGTGACCCGTTAGAAATCTATACCGACCGCGACGGCGAAGTGATTTTCAAGAAATACTCACCGATGGGAGAGATGGGCGCGGTATCCGCCGAGCTGGCGGAGGCTATGGCGCGTACAGCAGGCATGAGCTGTGCCATCTGCGACAGGGATGCGGTGATTGCGGCAGCAGGCGGTGCGAAAAAGGATATTCTGGAGCGGAGTATTTCATCCGAGCTGGAGCAGCTGATGGAACGCCGCGAATGTTACGAACGCGGTGTGGACGAGCAGCCGGAGGTGCTTATCTCCTCTCAGGACGGCTGCGCGGTGGTTGCGGCGGCGCCAATCATCACAGACGGCGATGTCAGCGGCTGTGTCGCATTTGTCAGCGAAAAAGAGGACGAAAAGGCGGATGAAGTGCTGCTCAAGCTGTGTCAGTCAGCGGCACAGTTTTTGTCCAAACGTATTGCAGTGTGAAAGGAGCGTTCTCTATATGCACAGGCACGATCACAAAGAGCGTGAGCCAAAGGCCTTCCCACAGTACGACGATGCGGCGCATATTGACTCGGCAGCAGTGGCCGAGCTGCCGCCGTGGGAGCAGACACGCGAGCCGAAAGGCGATCCCAAAGCAACGGCCTACACGGAGAAATACTGCGAGGAGCAGCAGAGATGAAAACGGCGGAGGCTGTCATGAAACTGCAGCTTCGCCGACAAGCGAGAACGGGTCGTGGGCCGTTCCAAAGTTGTCCGAAAGTTCCCATACGGTAACTTTCTCCCTATAGAAGTCAAAAAAGTCAGGTACACGCCCTGACTTTTTTGGCATTTGCAAGCAAATGCTATTTAACGCGCGCTGTCGCGCGGATTATTTGAAATGGCAGGGATATAACTTTTTATAGACTGAAACGGCGGAACGATACAAATCGTTCCGCTGTTTGGCGTTAAATCATATATTCGATGGTATTCTCTGCCGTCAGGCGCGTCTGGTCATTAAACAGGAGAATGGCTTCGCGGGTGTCAATCTCGCCAAGCGCGTAAACCTCGTGGGTCTCACGCTCGAAGCAGGGGCGAGGCGCGAGTCGGTTGTATTCGCACGGGTGGTCGTACACCATCTGCACGCCGTCCGTATCGAGCGGCTGATCAAGATAATACGGGTCGAACACGCGCACCATGTCATTCTCATCAATGCCGGTGAGCGTCACATAGTGCTCTCCATCGAAGTGCAGGCGTACCACGGCAGCGCCGCCGCAGCGGAGTGCGTCGCGCAGACGGCTGTTCTGCCCGAAATTCACCGCCGGACCAGACAGATACTGCGTGGAGATGTGCAGGCGGCCAATCTTGCCAAAGCCGTTCAGCCAGTTGCTGAGGAACATCATCGCCGCACAGGAGGTACCGCTTTTGCCGCTTACGCCGTCCGAGCCGTAGCAGTCCAGACAGTACAGCATGATGTTGCGGACAGCCTCCGGCGGGATATCCTCACGCTCAAACAGGAATGCGAGCGCATTGAGCATGGAGGTTGGACCGCAGTCATATTCGGAAAGCTGGTAGCGCAGCGGATTTTTCATAGGGGAACCTTCTTTCGTGTGGCGTATTCCTACCGGATTACTATATAATAGTAAGGTCAATGCCGATCAATGTCAATACAAATTTGCGGAAAGCGCATATTCATGGTATGATAAGTATACTTCCCGCCAAAGATAGGGTGGGAAGGAGTGAATCGGCATTGCTAAAACTGATTCATGCGAGTAAAATATATGCTAAGAACGGCATTTGTGCGCTGAACTCAGTCGATCTGACCGTGCAGGACGGTGACTACATTTCGGTGACCGGCGCATCCGGATCGGGCAAAAGCACACTCATGCATATTCTGGGTCTGCTGGACAGCCTGACTGACGGCGAATATCTGCTCGACGGAGCAGCAGTCGCACATTTGCCGGCCAAACAGCGGGCGCGTCTGCGCAGTGAGAAGATCGGCTTTGTGTTTCAGCAGTTCCGGCTGCTGACGGGCATGACAGCGCTGGAAAATGTTGCGCTGCCGCTGGCGCTGCAGGGCATTCCGCGGGATGAGCGGAGCAAACGCGCACTGGCGGTTCTGGAGCACGTTGGCCTGTCTGATCGGGCGAATCACCGGCCGCACCAGCTTTCCGGCGGACAGCAGCAGCGGGTGGCAATCGCACGGGCGGTCGTGACAGAACCGTGCGTGATTCTGGCGGATGAGCCGACCGCAGGACTGGATCCTGCTGCGGCGGACAGCGTGCTGGAGCTGTTTGACCGATTGCATCGGTCGGGGCATACGCTGGTGCTCATCACACACGATGAGCGGGCAGCGCAGTGCGCCGCAAGGCGGATGCATCTTGAAAACGGGTGCCTTTTCGGGTGAGATTATCCGGCACCGGATAATCAGTGCATGAAAATAACGCAATCAAACCTAACAGGTTTTCCTATATAGAAGGAGGAAACAAAAATGGACCGTCGGGACAAAACAAACTACTACCTCGACATGGCGCAGGTTGCGCTTGAGCGCGGAACCTGTCTGCGCCGCAACTTCGGCGCGGTCATCGTTAAGAACGACGTCATCGTATCCACCGGCTACAACGGTGCGCCGAGAGGTCGTGCCAACTGCATCGACATCGGCACCTGCATTCGTCAGAAGATGGGCATTCCGCGCGGCGAAAGATACGAATTCTGCCGCTCGGTGCATGCGGAGATGAACGCCATTATTGCCGCTCCGCGTGACCAGATGATCGGCGCGACGCTGTACCTGGTCGGCCGCGATATGTCCACCGGAAAGATCATGTCGGACGCAAACTCCTGCACGATGTGCAAGCGCCTCATCATCAATGCGGGCATTGAGAAGGTGATTATCCGCCGTGACACAGATACATATGACACCGTGAATGTGCACGACTGGGTGGAGAATGACGACACGCTCGGCAGCAGCATGGCATACTAAACAGACATCGGAGAGAGAAAAATATGTCAATATTCGATATTTTTAAGAAGTTGGATGAAGAAAAAGCCGCAAAGGCATCCCAGCCGATCGAGTGGATCGTGGTCGGACTGGGCAACCCGGGTACGAAGTACGACAATACCCGTCACAATGCGGGCTTCCGTGCACTTGAGGGTTACTGCGCCCGCAGCGGACAGAAGATCGACCGCATGAAGTTCAAGGCACTGGCGGGTGAGGGTATGCTCGGCGGCAAGCGCGTGCTGTTCCTCAAGCCGCAGACGTTCATGAACCTGTCGGGTGAAGCGGTGCGCGATACGGCTTCGTTCTACAAAATCCCGCCGGAGCACATTATCGTGCTGTCGGACGATGTGTCGCTCGATGTGGGCACGCTGCGCGTGCGCGCAAAAGGCTCGGCAGGCGGACAGAACGGCCTGAAAAACATTATCTATCATCTGAACAGCGAGGACTTCCCGCGCGTGAAGATCGGCGTCGGCAAAAAGCCGCGTCCGGATTACGATCTGGCGGCGTGGGTGCTCGGCAAGTTCCCGGCGGAGGAGCAGAAGGCTATCGACAAGGCGTGCGAGGACGCGGTGAACGCGGCTGCCTGCATCATCGCGGAGGACTGTGCCGCTGCCGCGCAGAAATTCAACGGAAAACGCATCTAAGGAGTTGGTTTTGATGAAAACCGCAGTAGCATATTACTCGCTCGGCGGCACAACACGGTCATACGCCCGCGCGGAAGCCAAGGCGCGGAACGCCGATTTGATTGAGCTTACGCCGAAAACGCCGTACAACCGGTTCACCGCGTTTGTGCGCGGCTGCCCGGAGGCCGTCAAGCAGAAGGCGGTCGCGCTGGACGGTATGCCGCTGTTTGTCGGCTATGACAGAGTGGTGCTGATGGCGCCGGTCTGGGCGGGTTATCCCGCGCCGCCGTTTAACAGCGCGGTCGAGCTGCTGCCGCCCGGTACGGAGGTCGAAGTAATACTGGTTTCCGGCAGCGGCAATAGTGAAAAGAGCAAGGCGAAGGTGCGTCTGCAAATCAAAAAGCGCGGCTGTACGATCCTTGCGCAGCGCGATATCAGGGCAAGCCGATGAGCGGATATACCTATGTGCTCCGCTGTGCGGATGATACGCTGTACTGCGGCTGGACGAACGACCTCACGGCTCGGCTGGCGGCGCACAACAGCGGAAAAGGTGCGAAATATACGCGCGGACGCGGTCCGGTGACGCTGGCGTACAGCGAAATGTTCGACACGCAGAGCGAGGCCATGCAGCGCGAAGCAGCAATTAAAAGGCTCACGCGGCCGCAGAAGCAGGCGCTGATTGACAGCCAGAACGGCGGAGAACTGCTCACTGTTTACGATGCAGATGGACGTGCCTGCGGAGAACGCCCGCGGGCCGTCGTGCATGCGCAGGGGCTGTTCCACCATGTGTGCCACCTGTGGGTGGTCGGTAAGCGGGATGGCGTGTGCGGCATCTGGCTGCAGCAGCGGCAGTTTGACCGGCCTTTATTTCCGGGCGGCTTTGATCTGACCTCGACCGGACATATCGACCCGGGCGAAACGCCGCAGACCGCTGTTCTGCGCGAAGCGCGGGAGGAGAGCGGACTGCAGCTGACAGCAGCCGACCTGATCGACGGCGGCAGTTATCGTCAGCGCTACTCGCGCGGCGAAGTCGGCTTTGATGATGAGCTGGCGTATACATTTCTGGCGCGTATCGACAGCATTCCGCTGTTCCGGCCCGGCCCGGAGGTCGCGGAGATGCTGTTCGTGCCGCTGGCGGACTTTGCCGCCGCACAGGAGCAGGGCGCATCACTCACCGGTCTGACACCGGACGGACGCACGATGGAGATGCCGAACGAATCCCTTTGCTGTCTGCACACTGAGGAGTGGCAGGGCGCGAAACCGCGTATCGAAGCACTTTTTGACTGAAAAGAACAGCCGCCTTCCACTTGACAAGGGAAGACGGCTGCCCGATTTACTTGACATTTTTCAAAACAAAAAGCTGTCCGAAAGGACAGCTTTTGCTTTACTTGCTGAGTGCGCCGATGATGATATTGACGATCAGGCTGACCGCGGCTGCGATCGCGTAGATCGTGCTTTGCTGACGGCACGCCTTGGCCTTGGGATCATCCTGTTTGTCCTCCTGCTCACTGCGTCCGCAGATCATGCCGTATCGGATCTGCTGCAGGACTGTCAGCGCGGCGAACGCGGCAAACAGCAGCAGGAGCAGTCGCTGAACCGTCTGCATCTTAGTGGATGAGGTTCAGGACGATTGCAATGATGACGAAAACAACGCCGACAATCGAGGTCAGACGAGCAAAGATACGGTCGGATGCGCTTGCCTTGCCGGAGCCGTAGAAGGTGTCTGCGGAGCCGGATACAGCGCCCAGACCCTGCTGTGCACCATGCTGGAGCAGAACAACAACGATCAGGAACAGGCTTGCAACGATCATGATGACCGAGAGAGCGATTTGTGCGGTAGTCATAGGTAATTTCCTCCACTGCTTTTCATTTTTCTTATCGCGCATAACGAGACTATGCGCGCAATATGCGTACATGATACTATATCATATTAAATGTACTTTTTCAAGAGGTTTTCCGTATTTTCATCCGGGAATTTGTCTCAGACAAGCGGCTGGAGAATGTTTTTCAGCGAATCGCCCATGCGGTTGGTGTGCACCTTGTGCGTATCAAGATCCACGACCGCCAGACGGATGGACGACCAGCCGTGCTTGCCGCTCTGGTATTTGCGCTCGTCGGACAGCTTTTTCAGCTTTTTGAGCACGGATTTGTCAGTCTCGCCGGCGGCAAGAATGACCGAAAGCAGCGAAAAATCGTGGTTTTCGTCCGGCTTTACCAGCTCGGCGCTGACCTGCTGCGCGTACTTCCACCAGTCGTCAAGCGTCTGCTCATCGAGCGAGGGCACGGCGAACAGCAGACGATATTCGTGTGCGTGGCTCGTGCCGCCGGTCGGCATCAGACCGAGGATTTTGCGGGGCGTGCGGGAGTTGAAAACGCTTAGCAGCGCCGCCATTCGGCCGGAAACCTGCACGTTCTGCTGGGAACGGAAATGCGGATCCTGCCTGTTCAGCAGCTTGTCGCGCAAGGCAACAAATTCAGTAGAAAAATCCATAAACAACCTCGCTTTTTACAGATCAGCGGGGTAATCGCCGTTTTTCGTCATAGCTGCAACGGCAGCGCAGATGGTCGGCTTGTCCTCGCGGTAGGTGACGCCGTACCAGCGGGAATCCGTGGTGAGTACCTTTGCGGTCGCCTTTCCGTCCTTGATGAGCGCGTCCACCGCGAACGGCAGATAATACTCCGCCTTCATCGGATTGTCCGGCAGCTTGCCTGCGAAAAACTCACGAAGGCCGTCATCAAGCGAGGGCAGGAAGGAAGGGGTGAATCCCCAGAGATTGAGCGACACCGGCGTGCCGGGCGCAATCTCACCGGCGGGTGCATCGCCGTCCGCATCGTAGCGGATGATGCCGTCCGCATCGCGGTGAATGGCGGTGCGCTCGATGATATGTGCCAGCAGACCGTTTTCGTCTGCAGTGCATACGCCGCGGGAGACTGTGCCGTTTTCGGTGAGCGTGTTCTCGACCTGATAGCCGACCATGCAGTAACGGAATTTGTCGTCATCCTGTGCGGAAGCGAGGTAATCATACATTTTGCGGAATGCATCTGCGCCGTAGAAGTCGTCCGCGTTGATAACGGCGATCGGGCAGCCGGCGGTCAGCTCCTTTGCACACCACACTGCATGCGCGGTGCCGAGCGGCTTCTCACGGCCCTCCGGTGCGGTCAGACCGTCCGGCAGATTGTCGAGCGTTTGATAAGCGTAGTCCACCTGCATGAAGCGGCGCGCCTTTTTGCCGATGGCGTCCTCAAATGCCTCGTGCAGCTCGGGACGGATGATGAATACCACGCGGTCAAAGCCTGCACGGTGTGCATCGTAGATGGAATAATCGAGCAGAATCTGTCCGTTCGGACCGATCGGGTCGATCTGCTTGAGTCCGCCGTAGCGCGAGCCCATACCTGCCGCCATGATCACCAAAACCGGATTTGCCATAGTCTATATCCTCCTAAAGAACCTTATCTATTTATACAAATAAAGCATTTCATTCATGTTTTTCATACTCTCAAACGGGAATACTCCTTTATTATACAAGAGCGTATCATAAAACACAAGATGTTTGCGGCGCGGGTCTGCTTTTTTGTCGAAAAGCATGAAAATCCAAATGGGGTTCGGGTGATGATTGCAAAGTGTCGGGAAAACTGCTAAAATAAAAAACGTATACGTATAGAGAATTTTATTATTAAAACCATATTGTTATAGAGAGGAATATGTTTCGATGCGCAAAACGAAGATTATCTGCACGCTTGGTCCCGCAACTGATGCTGTACTGCCCGAGATGATCAAGGCAGGCATGAATGTTGCCCGTATGAACTTCAGCCACGGCTCTCACGAGGAGCACAAGGCTCGCATGGACGCCGTTAAGGCAGCCCGCAAGGAGCTTGGCATGCCGGTCGGCATCATGCTGGATACCAAGGGTCCGGAGATCCGTACCAAGACCTATAAGGACGGCAAGATCGAGATTGTTGAGGGTCAGGAGTTTACGCTGACCACCCGCGATATCGAGGGTGACAACACCATCGTTTCCATCACCTACGAAGGCCTGCCGAACGACGTTCAGCCGGGCACCCGCATCCTGATCGACGACGGTCTGGTTGCATTCGAGGTCGAGGAGATCAAGAACGGCACCGACATTGTGTGCAAGGCGCTCAACGGTGGCCCGCTCTCCAACCGCAAGTCCATCAACGTACCGGGCATCAAGCTGAACATGAAGTTCGTTTCCGATAAGGACCGTGAGGATATTGAGTTCGGTCTGTCTCAGGACATCGACTTTATCGCTGCTTCCTTCACCCGTTCCGCACAGGACGTCCGCGACATCAAGGAGATCCTCAAGGCACACGGCAAGGAAGATGTTGAGATCATCTGCAAGATCGAGAACATGGAAGGCGTAAACAACGTACAGGAGATTCTCGATGAGGCAAACGGCATCATGGTAGCCCGCGGCGACCTTGGCGTTGAGGTTCCGTTTGAGGAGCTGCCGGAGATCCAGAAGTCCATCATCAAGACCTGCATTTCCCGTGGCAAGCGCGTTGTAACCGCTACCCAGATGCTCGAGTCCATGGCTAAGAACCCGCGCCCGACCCGTGCAGAGGTTTCCGACGTTGCAAACGCTGTTTACGACGGCACCTCCGCTATCATGCTGTCCGGTGAGACCTCTGTCGGCAAGTATCCGGTAGAGACCGTTCGCACCATGAGCCGCATCGCAGAGAACGCAGAGAAGACCATCCACTACGACCGCCGCCGTGTAACCCGTCTTGAGTTCCAGAACATGGACGTAGACGGCGACACGAAGACGCTGGCAATCTCGCACGCAACCTGCTCTACCTCCGCTGATCTGGGCGTTAAGGGCATTGTAGCGTTCACCGAGTCCGGTTCTACCGCTCGCGCTGTATCCACCTACCGTCCGGGCGCGCCGATCATCGCCGCTACCCCGAGTGAAAAGACCTTTAACCGCCTGACCATGTCCTGGGGCGTAAAGCCGATTCTGGTTGAAAAGCGCCCGCAGTCCGGCACTGAGCTGTACCATCTGTCCGAGAAGGCAGCGGTAACTGCGCTCGATCTGCGCGTTGGCGACGTTATCACCATCACCGCAGGTATGCCGGTAGGCGAGGTTTACTACACCAATACCCTGCGTGTACACGAACTGACCGAGAAGTCTTTCGAGGACTAACACTATGTCTTTCAAACGCTTGCAGCGTGCATTGTTCCGCACGATGGCCGCTGTTGTGGCGCTGGCGATCCTGTTCTGCATCGGATTGTACGGCTACCGCACGATGTTCGGCTATACCTATGACTCCTCGCTGTCCGATGAAGATCTGGCGGCGAGCGTCACAGCGGACGAAAATATTACGAATATTGCATTGTTCGGTCTGGATACCCGCGAGGGCGACAAGCAGAGTCATTCGGACTGCATGATGATCGTCACCGTGGACAACACGCGCGGCAAGATCAAGCTCATCAGCCTGATGCGCGATTCTCTGGTAGATATCGACGGCTACGGTGAGGACAAGCTGAATGCGGCGTATTTCCGCGGCGGTCCGAGTCTTGCCATCCGCACCATCAACGAGAATTTCGGCACGGATATCAAGGATTACGTTGCCGTAGACTTCGAGCAGCTGGTGCAGATCGTAGACGCGATCGGCGGCGTGGACATTGACGTGCAGAACGATAACGAGCTGAAGGAGCTCAACCGTGTCATCAAGGACTACGGCGCAGAGCGGGGCAAGGAGTTCTCCGGCGTGGAGAAGACCGGCCTGCAGACGCTGGACGGCGTGCAGGCGCTGTGCTATGGCCGTATCCGCAAGGGCGATACCGGCGATGACTGGGCGCGCGTGGAGCGTCAGAGCGTTGTGCTGAACGCCATCTTCACCAAGCTGCAGAGTGCAAGCGCCACCGAGCTGATCGGCAGCATGCGCAAGCTGGTTCCGTATGTCACGACCTCGCTTTCGCCGACTGATATGGCGTCGCTGATCGTCGGCGCGGTCAAGAACGGCATTCCGACACTTGAGCACACCCGTGTTCCGGTGGATGGCGAGTGGAGTTATTCCGGTAATTCCGGCGAGTATATCACCTACGATCTGGACGTTGCAGCCGACCATATCCATGCATACATCTATGATGACGCGGATATCAGCAGCGGCACGACCGACGATGATACAGGCACGGACAGCAAGTCCGATACGGATACGACCGATTCGTCCAAGAGCACGGATACCAAGTCGAATACCACTGCGGTGGACCCGGAATCCTTTGTGGAGGAAGGCGGCTGGTACGATTCCGACACCGGTGACTATTATGATTGCGATGGTGACCGATACAGTCTGGACGAAAACGGGAATAAGGTGTATTATTAAACTTGTGATCGTTAGAGAACGAAGCAGGGGACATGACGACGATCATGTCCCCTGTTCTTATATGGCGATAACTGCTATAAGAAATAGAGAGAAAGAGTACAAACAGAAAGCAGGTAAAAACCTATGTATGTAAAACGAATTCTCCCGAACGGTGTGCGCTTGATTACCGAACGGATCGACAACATGCGCACGGTGTCGGTCGGCATCTGGGTCGGCAACGGCAGCCGATACGAACCCGCAGAGCTCGGCGGCGTATCGCATTTCATCGAGCACATGATCTTCAAGGGCACGGAAAAACGCTCTGCCCGCCATATTGCAATCGCAATCGATGCATTAGGCGGGCAGGCGAATGCATTCACAGATAAGGAATGCACATGCTACTATATGAAGGTTCTGGACAGCCGGCTGAAAAACGCGGTGGCTCTGCTGGCGGATATGTTCCTGCATTCCCGCTTTGCACAGGAGGATCTGGAGCTGGAGCGCGGTGTCGTTCTCGAGGAGATCGACATGTACGAGGACTCTCCGGAGGATGTTGCCATCGACAAGCTGTTCGAGAGCTGCTACGACGGCTCGGCACTTGGCCGCCCGATTCTCGGCACGGCGGAAACGCTCGAGCCGATGACCTCGGAAACACTGCACAAGTATATGCGCGAATATTACCGTCCGCAGGATACAGTTGTTGCGGTTTCCGGTCATTTTACCGATGAGGATCTCGACTTTATCGAGGAGCTGTTCTCCGAGATGCAGGGCGATGGCAAAAACGTTATCACACCGGCAGCCTACCAGCCGAGCCTGTTCCTGAGGGACAAGGAGATCGAGCAGAACCACCTGTGCCTGTCCTTCCCGGGCGTATCGCTTGTCAGCGAGGACCGCTTTGCAATGAACCTGCTCAGCTCCATTCTCGGCGGCGGCATGTCGTCCCGCCTGTTCCAGAGCGTGCGCGAGCAGAACGGTCTGTGCTACTCGGTATACACGTTTACCACACCGCATCTGGATACCGGTCTGCTGTCCATCTACACCGGTCTGGGACAGGAAACCGAGCGCAAGGCGCTCGATCTCATTCTGCGTGAACTCGATGAATTCTGTCAGAACGGACCGGAGCCGGACGAACTGTCGCGCTGCCGTGAGCAGGCCAAGACCACGCTGCTGATGGGACTGGAGAATACAGGAAACCGCATGATGACCATCGGCCGCAGTGAACTGCTGCGCGGCGAGGTATCCAAGATCGAGGAAGTGCTCGATTCCTACGACTGCGTGACCGCAGATGATATCCTGAACCTTGCCCGCCGTGTGTTCGACCGCTCGAAGGCTTCTCTGGCCGTTGTCGGACAGCCGGACAGCGAGGATACATACCGCGAACTGCTTCGTTGAATCAGCTCTGCACTTGCTTGCAGAGGTAGGTGATCACATCCCGACGGGTGACAATACCGCAGAAGATACCGCGTCCGTCCACTACAGGTACAAAATTCTGCGCTGTGACCAGATCGACCATATCCTCCATGCGTGCATCAATGCTTACCGAGCGGTGGTGTACCCGCAGCTCAACCTGACCGACGGTCAGCTGTTCGAGGGTTTCCTTCGGGTAATGCAGCACCAGCCGCAGAAAATCACCTTCGGTGATCGTTCCGGCGTATTTGCCCTTGGCATCTACCACAGGAATCGCTGTGAAGCCGCTGTGGAGCATGTCGTCAATGGCCTTCTGCACCGGGCAGCTTTCGGTTAAGTAGGAAACCTCTACCTTGGGTTTCAGGAAGAACGAAATATTCATAGTATCGCTCCTTAAAAATTGTAATATAAATCGTAGCAGAGCAGCACCGTGAAGCGGATTCACCGGTGCTGCTTTTGTTACCTCTATTGTACGATAGACAGGAGCGAGGGTCAACTGGAATTTAACAATCCTTACAGATTGTTAACAAATTGCAAAGTTGATATTGTAAAAAATGACGGATAGATAATTCTTATCGTAAGAAATTCAAACGGTATACTTGACTTGCACTCTTTTAACTGCTAAAATGATGAAGCAACAGAAGTACAAAAGTTCTGTGAAAAGTAAAATTTGAACAAAGAAGGGTTTTCCATGAAGAAGAGATTACTCGCAGCGCTGATGGCCGGCGCCATGGCACTCACGATGACTGCCTGCGGCGGCAGCAGCTCCGGCAGCGATGACAGCAATGCAGCCTCCGGTGATTCCGGTGCAGGCAGCTACAAGGTAGGCATCGTTCAGCTGGTTCAGCATGAGGCACTGGATGCGGCTACGCAGGGTTTTCAGGATAAGCTGAAGGAGCTGGTTGAGGCTGACGGCGGTTCTGTTGAATTTGATTCGCAGAATGCTTCCGGCGAGTCCGCAAACTGCACCACGATTGTAAACGGCTTTGTTTCCGAAGGCGTTGACCTGATCATGGCGAACGCTACCGCAGCACTGCAGGCAGCACAGGCCGGCACCTCTGATATTCCGATCCTCGGCACTTCGGTAACCGACTACGGCACCGCACTCGGCGTATCCGACTGGACCGGCAAGACCGGCACCAACATCTCCGGCACCACCGACCTTGCACCGCTCGACGGTCAGGCCGACATGCTCAAGGAGCTGTTCCCGGATGCCAAGAACGTAGGTCTGCTGTACTGCTCCGCTGAGCCGAACTCCAAGTACCAGATCGACACCATCAAGCCGCTGCTTGAGAAGCTGGGTTACACCTGCACCGAGTATGCGTTCACCGACTCCAACGACGTTGCTTCCGTAACGCAGAAGGCTGCTGCGGCAAGTGATGTTATGTATATCCCGACCGATAACACCGCTGCTTCCTGCACCGAGGCAATTGCAAACGTTGTTATCCCGGCAAAGGTTCCGGTTATCGCAGGCGAGCAGGGCATCTGCAACGGCTGCGGCGTAGCTACTCTGTCGATCGACTACTACGAACTGGGTCAGGCTACCGGTGAGATGGCTTACGAGATCCTCGCCAACGGCGCAAACCCGGGTGATATGGAAGTACAGCCTGCACCGAACTTCACGAAGATGTACAACAAGACTAACTGCGAGAAGCTGGGCATCACCGTTCCGGATGATTACACGGCAATCGAAGGCTAAAAGCTGAAAACCAAAGCACCGTACTTTATGTACGGTGTTTCGGTTTGACAATAAAGTCCGTTTTAGCGCTGCTGCCGCTGCCGCGCGGCAGCGCGCATGAAATAGCATTTGCGGCGCAAATGCATGAAAACCGGGGGCGTGTACCTCGGTTTTCATACTTTCAGAGGGAGAAAGTTTCCGCATGGGAACTTTCGGACGTCCGTGTTTTGCAAAGTCAAAACACAGATTGTCGGAAAAACGAAGTTTTTCGACAGTCTCAGCACCGTACTTTATGTACGGTGCTTTTTTCATCTGCAGGAGAAATTTTGCGCACGGACGTGCGGTTTTACAGCGAAAATATACGTCAAATTGCCGAAAAATGAGGAAAAGAGCAAATAAAACTTACAATTTGCAGGGAAATGTGCTATAATGATATCAGAAAAAGTGGATGACGGAAACAGAATGAAACGCGATGTGTGAGGAGGCATCTTGATGTATCAGGCAGGAGAGTTCATTGTGTACGGAACCAACAGTGTGTGCCGGGTAGAGTCAATCGGCAAGCCGCCGTTCGAGACCGAGGAGGATAAGCTGTACTATACGCTGGTACCGGTAACGGGCACGGAGACCATCTATATTCCGACGGATTCGCCGGTGTTTACCCGTCCGGTGATCTCCCGCGAAAAAGCAGAGGAACTCATCAACTCTATTCCTGACATCGAAGAGGACCACTTTGTCTGCCACAGCGTCCGCATGGCGAATGAGCATTATCAGGCGGCGCTGCAGAGCCACGACTGCGAGGAGCTTGTGCAGCTGATCAAGACGGTTTACGCCAAGTCGCGCCGGCACGGACGCCGTGTCAGTCAGGTCGATCAGCGCTACCGCAAACGTGCCGAGGAACTGCTTAACAACGAGCTTTCGGTTGCACTCGGTATTCCGCTCAAGGAAGTTCCGGCGTATATCAATCAGAGGATTGGCAAGCTGGAAAAAAAGACGGCAAAGAAAACTGCAGAATAAATAGAAAAAGAGAGGCTTTGAAGCCTCTCTTTTTCAGTCTGTCAGGAAAACGAAGTTTTCGACAGTCCATTTGTTTAGGGCAATACCGCATAATTGAACAAGAGTGATTTGCGAGTAAATTTTGCGTACTGACGAGGCACAGTTTTGCGGTAATACTTGATGTATTACCGTGAAACTTCGGCAGCGCGGACGGAACTCGCGCAAGGAACCGAAGCCAAAGTCAGGGCACAAAATTTCCGCAAAGCACCGCGGCAGTGCGATCGGAGCCTGCACAAGGAGCCGCCGCTTTAATTGTGCGGTGTTGCCTTAGGAACCGGAGAACCATTTTCGGATCTTCTTGAGGAAACCCGGATGCGGCGCAGGCTGTGCGGCCTGCTTGCGGGCGTTCTCAATGGCCTGCTGCATAAGCAGATCCTGTGCGCAGATGGGGTCCTGCACGGCAGGCTTTTTGCAGTAGGTGCCATCCGGCTGCAGAACACGCGCCTTGACAGTATCGTGCTGCATGGCATAGAGAATATCATGCAGGCGGGTACGGACGGCAGGATCGTCGATCGGACAGGCAATTTCAACACGGCGTTCAGTGTTGCGCGTCATCAGATCGGCGGAGGAGATATACATTTTTTCCTCATCACCGCGGCCGAACACATAAATGCGGGAATGCTCAAGAAAACGTCCGACAATGCTCGTCACTGTGATGTTCTCGGTGTGGCCCGGCACACCGGGCAGCAGGCAGCAGATGCCGCGCACGATCATCTCGACTGTGACGCCTGCGCAGGATGCCTCCCGCAGCTTGGCGATTACATCGATATCGGTCAGCGAATTGAACTTGAGCAGGATGTAGCCGTCCTTGCCTTTGGCAATCTGCTCGTCCATCAGCGCCAGAATGTTGTTTTTCAGGCTGGTCGGCGCGACGAACAGGCGGCTGTAGCGTCCGGACAGGTTGCCGAGCGCCATGTTGTTGAAGAACGCGCCTGCGTCCTGACCGATGCGTTCATCCGCCGTGATGAGCGACACGTCCGTGTACTGCTTGGCGGTTTTCTCGTTGTAGTTGCCGGTGCCGACCTGCGTAATATGGCGGACGGCTCCGCGTTCTCTGCGGGTGATCAGGCAGATCTTGGAGTGCACCTTGTAATCCTCGAAGCCGTAAATGATCTTGCAGCCGGCTTCTTCCATGCGTTCGGACCAGTCGATGTTGTTCTGCTCGTCAAAGCGCGCGCGCAGCTCGATGAGTGCGGTAACGTCCTTGCCGTTTTCGGCGGCAGCACACAGGTATTCGACCAGCTTTGCCTTGCTTGCCAGCCGGTAAATCGTGATGCGGATCGCCAGTACAGCCGGGTCGTTTGCCGCCTCACGAATCATCTGCAGGAACGGCTCCATGCTCTCATACGGATAGGACAGCAGAATATCCCGCTGCAGAGCGGCCTTGAGCAGACTCTGACCGGCAGACAGCATGGCCGGCTGCTGCGGCGTGAAGGGCGCGTCGCTGAGAAACGCACGCTTTTTTTCCGGCAGGTGTTCGCCGAGCGAGAACGCATACCCAAGCTTGAGCGGTGCTGTGCGCGACAGGAAAATCTGTGCATCGCTGACCTCAAAGCGGCTGCGGAAGTGCTCTTTGAAATGGTCGCTGATGGGACGGTTGATCTCCACGCGCACGACAGCCATGCGGCGGCGCTGCCGCAGCAGCTTTTCCATCTTTTTGCGAAAATCTCCGCCTTCTACGCCGAAGGTTTCATCGTCCACCTGAATATCCGCATTGCGGGTAACGCAGAGCACGGTCTTTTCAAGTACATCGTACATCTCGAACACATGGTCAGCGTAGGCGAGCAGAATATCCTCGGTGAGAATATAGCGCGACGGTGTCTCCGGCAGGAACACAACCGGCGGCAGCGATGCGGGCACGGGCAGCAGACCGAGCCGTTCGGTCTTTTTGTGGCTGAGCAGCGCGGCAATATGCAGCACCTTGCCCTCAAGGTGCGGGAACGGATGGTGCGAGTCCACAATCTGCGGCGAGAGAACCGGCGCAATGATATCCTTGAAATACCGCTTGATGTATTTCTGTTCGTCCGGAGCAAGCGAATCCATTGTCAGTCGGCGCAGACCAATCGCACTCAGTTTGCTGTCCACATCGGAGAACGCCGCGTCACGACGTGCATAGAGCGGCTCCACCGCCTTGTAGATCAGATGCAGCTGCTCTTTGGCGGTCAGACCGGATTTGCTGTCGGTATGCTCCTTGTCCACGGCGGCCATGTCACACAGGCTGCCGACACGGATCATGAAGAACTCATCCAGATTACTGGTAAAGATTGCAAGGAATTTGAAGCGCTCGAGCAGAGGCACGTTCTCATCCTCCGCCTCGGCGAGCACGCGGGCGTTGAACTGCAGCCACGAAAGCTCACGGTTCTGGGTGTAGCCCTGCTCCCAAATCTTCTGTGTCATATCATATCCCCCTTCGCGGTGGCATACGCCGTCATTCTATCGTTACTATTATACTGCGCTTTTGTAAAGGAACAATGTGTTTCATGTAAAATGCATAAAAAGTTTCTTTCCTCCGCAGGTCTTGCGGGAAATGAAAAGGTCTGTTATACTGTGGATATAAAATAAGAAGAAAGAGGGAGAAAATCAGATATGATCAACATCTGGCATGACATTGATCCGAGTCGCGTAACGCCGGAGAGCTTTACGGCAGTCATTGAAATTCCGGCAGGCAGCAAGAAAAAGTATGAGCTGGACAAGCAGACCGGTCTGCTGCGGCTGGATCGTATTCTGTATACTTCAACACATTATCCGGCCAATTACGGCTTTATTCCGCGCACTTATGCGGGCGACGGCGATCCGCTGGATGTGCTCGTGCTGTGCAGTGAAACGCTTGACCCGATGGTCGAGGTGGACTGCTATCCGATCGGCGTGATCCGCATGATTGATGATGACGAGATCGACGATAAGATCATCGCCATTCCGTTCGAGGACCCGAACTGGAACTATTATCATGATATCGACCAGCTGCCGCCGCATCACGGCAACGAGATCGCGCATTTCTTCGAGATTTACAAGAGTCTGGAGCACAAGTACACCGCAACGTCGGACGCGCTGACGCGTTCGGTGGCAGTCAAGGTGATCAAGGACTGTATCGAGCGATATGAGGTTCATTACTGCGGCAAGTGTCCGAGCAAGGAATACGAGTCGGAGAAAAAGCGTCTCAAGGAAGAAAAGAAGGAAGCCAAGGAGAAGGAAAAGCTTATTAAGGATATCCGCAAAGGCTAAGTACATAGAGCCGAGGACAGCTTTCGCATCAACGAGCGGCGTGACACGGGTCTCTCCGAGGAGCTTCTCTTGCTCTTCGGGCGAAACCGTGCGTTTGATTCGGCACCCGTTATATGAAAAAAACACAGCCATCCATTTGGATGGCTGTGTTTTTTGGAGCAGGGTACGGGAATCGAACCCGCCTCTGTGGCTTGGGAAGCGACCGTTCTACCGATGAACTAACCCTGCAGACAACAGTATTATTGTAAAGGTCTGACGGGCTTTTGTCAAGTGCCCGGACGGGGAATCCGTGGTGTTTTCACCGCCCAAACCGGAAAAAAGACCGCTGTACAATCATACAGCGGTCTCAGTCTGTCGAAAAAGCAGCATTTCAACTCTTGTGCTTTGTGCGGCAGCACGCATAAAATAGAATTTGCGGAGCAAATTCATAAATTCCGGGGGCGTGTACCTCGGAATTTATACAAGGGAAGAAAAAATGTGCCTGCAAGGCGCGGTTTTTCTTCGAAATTCGATCGAAAGCGTGGTTTCGATCGAGAGGCTGCTCGGAAAACGTTAGTTTTTCGACAGCCTCAGACCGCTGTACAATCATACAGCGGTCTTTCTATTGTTTATCTTACTTGCGGGTCTTGGAGAAATCGCGGCAAGCCATGCTGCCTCTCCAGGAGTAGCTGGGGTTCTGCATAAACATGGATTCAGCGATCATACCGAGCGTGCGGATGTAATTTTTCTTAGTCATGATAATCAGCCTCCTTTAATCCGTCTTCTGACGGTGCTGCTAACATTTTTTCTGTTCTTTCTGATTACGATATTATTATAGCGCATTTCAGAAAAAACGCAATACGCAATTTCGTTATATTGCATTAAAACCATGAAAAGAATTTGTATAATATCCACAAGAGAAAAGGCGCATGTCTCAAACATACGCCTTGTGCATTGTTACTTTTTGCCGGTATACGGACGAAGGTCCAGCAGAGCACGCTCTACGCTCCAGTAGAAGCCCTGTTCACCGACCATATCATAAATACCGGAGCGGTGCATCATATTCATGGCACTGCTCGGCAGGCCACACAGTACGATATCCACGCCGTTTTCGTGCAGCGAACGAAGAATATCCATCAGCGCCTGTGCCGCCGAAATATCAATATACGGCACGCCGCGCATGGACAGCAGCAGCGTATCACAGGTGCCGACACGCTCGGTCAGCTGCTCGATGGTGTCGATGTTGGCGAAGATCAGCGGACCGGTGATGTAAGCGACCATTGCGTTGCGGTAACGCTCGTTCAGCGCCTCGTCGTTGCTCTTGATGCGGGACATGTCAACACGCTCGTAGTTGATCTGCAGCTTGGACAGACGGGCAACCATCAGGATCAGACCGAGACCGACACCGACTACGATCGCAACCGTCAGGTCGAATACGATGGTGCAGATCATGGTGACGATAAATTTCGCCATGGCACCCTTGAAACGGTGGCTGAACATGTACTTGATGGCGTGCCATTCGTTCATGCGCCATGCTGTGACCATCAGCACGCCTGCCAGACCGGCCAGCGGCACATTCTGAATGACCGGCGCGAGCAGAAACATCATGATCAGCAGACCGACCGCATGGAAGATACCGGTCAGACGGGTCTGCGCACCCGAGCGAACTGCTACCGAGGTACGCGCCAGAGCGGCAGTTGCCGGAATGCCGCCGAACATCGGCAGCACCATGTTGCCGACGCCCTGTGCGAACAGCTCCTGATCGTTGTTGAGCTTGACGCCGGTCGCGCGGCCGGCAGACGCACCGCACAGCAGGCTTTCGAGCATGTTCAGCACCGCGATGGAGAATGCCGGCGCCAGCAGAGCAGGAACCGTGTTCCAGTCAATCTGTGCCGGAGACAGACGATCCGGCAGCATGAGCGTTTTCGGAATCTCGCCGACGGTTGCGATATCGAGCTTCAGAATCATCGTTGCCGCAGTTGCGATGATAATGCCGATGAGCGAAGCCGGTACGACCGCGTTCCACTTTTTCGGGAAGAACACCATCAGCAGAACGACAAAAAGCGCGATCAGCGTGGTAGCAATATCCGGATGAAAGCCGAGATCCTTATACGAGATGATCTTCGCAATCGCACTGGCCCCTTCCGAGTGCGTGCCGAAGAAGTTGTCGATCTGACCCATCGCGATAATGACCGCAATACCCGAGGTAAAACCGGTGATAACCGGCGCGGGTACGAAGGCGGTCAGGTTGCCGAGGTGCAGCACCGCCGCAAGGATGAGCAGCGCACCGGCGAGAAAGGTTGCCACGAACATGCCCTGCATGCCGTAGGTCGCGATCAGCGAGCCGAGAATGGCTGCCATAGCACCGGTCGGACCGGAAATCTGATAATAGCCGCCGGTCAGCGCCGAAATGATAAGACCGGCAACAATCGCCGTAACCAGGCCGCAGGCCGCTGTTGCACCGGCCGATACACCGAACGCCAGTGCCAGAGGCAGCGCCACTGCCGCAACGGTCAGACCAGCCATCAGGTCCTTGGCCAGCTTTTGCCCGTTGTAGCCCTTGAATTCCTGCTGAAGCTGCCGCAAAAATGCAGTTCCCATGATGTTTTCATTCCCCTTTTTGTGATTCTCCCGTACACAGCAAAAAAGCAGGGCGGCCAACGGAAAACGTCAGCACCCTGCTTTGTGGTGTACAGGCGTATAGCAACAGTATATCATATGGAAAACGATACAGCAAATAAAAATGGCGGAAAATAGAAAATTGTGCAAATTGTTGAACATTCTGCGCGGTTATCACGCAAATTTAACCATGCGGAAATTTGACGGGAGGACAGGCGTTGCAAAATTCCGCCAAACAGCATATAATCTAAGGCATGAGCATGGAAGCATGAAAGGAAATGAAAAGCTATGCATGACGATCTGACCGCACAGGACATTGAAATGATGCAGAAGGAGCTGGACCACCGCAAGCTGGAGCTGATGCCCGAGCTGATCGAGGAGGTCAAGCGCACACGTGCGTTCGGTGACCTGAGTGAAAATTTTGAATACAAAGCCGCCAAGCAGGCGCAGAACCGCAACCGCAGCCGCATCCGCTATCTGGAGCGCATGATTAAATCCGCGCATGTGATTGAGGATAAGGCGGGCGCGGATGAGGTCGGTCTGTTCGATAAGGTGGAGCTGCTGTTTGAGGACGATGATGACACGGATACCATTCAGGTGGTAACGACCGTGCGGTGTGATCCGCTGAACGGCAGAATCAGCTGCAAGGCACCGCTTGGCAAGGCGGTGCTCGGCAAAAAGGTCGGTGACCGGGTGGATGTCACCACCGAAGAGGGCGACAGCTATACTGTTGTGATCAAGTCCATCACCAAGGAGAAGGATGATGGGTCGGGACCTATTTTGTAATTGAAAATGGAGAATGGAAAATGAATGTGCGCACCGAAGGCGCGGATTAAGGCAATACCGCATAATGGAACAAGAGCGGTTTGCGAATAAATTCTGCGTACTGCTGAGGCGCGGTTTCTTGCAATACTTGCCGTATTGCAAGAAATCGCGGCAGCGCGGACAGAGCTGCGCAAGGATAGCGCTCATTCTCAATTATAGCACGCGAATGCAATAAAAAACTGCTGCACATCAACCGTGCGGCAGTTTTTTCATGTACTCACAGCCCAAACAGGAGCAGGGCGGCGGTGAGCAGAAACTGTTCCCAATCCACCACGCCGTCATCGTCCATCAGCAGGAACCACACGATGAGCAGGGCGATCATAGTATCCATGTCCAGCCGGACACCCTGCAGACGCGCATTCAGCGTGCGTCCGAGACCGGAAAAGGTGCTGCTCTGCGGCGATTCGTTTGTTTCCGGTGCGGTCTGCTCTGCGGCGGCAAGATAGCGGTTATACATGGGTCAGCACCTCCTATAAGGCTCGCGGCGCGGTATCGTCTGCAGAGAGGTTCACCTGTCCGAGTGCCGCGCGCGCCATCCGAGCCATGCTGACCAGACGGAGGGCACGGTCGAACTGGCCGGAGACCTCCTCGGCAACGAACGGCTTGAGCGCACCGAGCAGTGCGCGTTTTTCCGGTTTTACGGCATTCTGTCCGCTCTGCGCGATCGCGCCGATGACCGGAAGCGCTTTCTGCATCATCTCGGAAGCAGGGTCGTAGGTGCTCTGCGGCTCTGCCTGTGCGGACGGCTGACCGCCGAGCAGGTCGGACACGGTTTTCATCGCGTTCTGCAGTGCTTCCGGGTCGCTCAGCAGCGAGGAAAGCATATCGTTTTCCATGCAAAAGCCTCCTTATTTGCCGAAAATGTGCCGCAGCTGAGCGGCAAGCCGCGCACCCTCGGGTGTCTGCATGAGTTTTTGCGCTGCCTGTGCTGCGCTGCGCATGTCACCTCTTTGAGCGGCTTTTGCGGCCTGTTCCAGCTCATCGGCATGCTGTGCGGACAGCTGCTCGACCGCACGCCTGCCGTCTGCGGTGCCGAGCGCACCGGAAAGCCGTTCGAGTGCTGCATCTCCACCGGCCTGTGCCGCAAGTCTGCGGAGCAGTTCGTTCTGATTCATTCGCGTCCCGTCCTCTCTCATAAGAAGTTGTTTCATGACAGTATATGCCGCCGGGAGGAGAAGTGTGTGCACCGGGAAATAAATTGTGGCTGATCGCAAGAAAATTACTTTACATCGCGGGATACTCGGTGTAAAATACAGCTATATGTGCGGCGGTGCAGAGAGAGGGAACAACATGAAAGTGCTGATATTTGCAGATTCCCACGGCTATAACATGGCAATGGCCTTTGCGGTAGACAGGGAAGAACCGGAGGCGGTCATTCACTTAGGCGATCACGCCGAGGATGCCCGGGAGATCGAGCGTGTGTTCCCGGCTATGCCGATCTGCCGTGTGCGGGGCAACAACGATTTTGATCCCGAAGTGCCGCTGAATGCGGTTGTGACACCGGGCGGCGTGCGGATTTATATCACGCACGGCCACCGTGAGCGTGTCGGCATGCTGTCGAGCGGCATTGTGTCCCAGCGGGCTTACGAGGAGCACTGCGCGCTTGCCTTTTTCGGGCATACGCACCGCATGATGCTCGAGCGGGAGAACGGCGTGTGGGTATGCAATCCGGGCAGTATCAGTCTGCCGCGCGGCGGTCCGGCCAGCTATGCACGGCTGACCATCGAGAACGGACGGGCTACGCTGCTCGAGCTGGTCGATGAGGACGGCAGTCTGCTGCGAAAAGAGAGTCTGTAAGAGAAATAGAAAATTAGGAGAACATTATGCTTTTAGCAATCGACGTAGGCAACACCAACATGGTGTTCGGTTTATATGACGGAGACAAGCTGCGCGGCTCGTTCCGCATTTCCACCAATTCTGAGCGCACCTCGGATGAGCTGGGTATGCTGATCGCGCAGTATTATCACTTCCACGATATCGCCTGTGCGGATACGACGGCGGTCGTTATCGCGTCGGTCGTGCCGCCGGTGATGTACACGCTCATCAACGCCATCCGCAAGTATCTGTTTGTGCAGCCGGTCATTGCAGGCCGCGATGCGGATATCGGCATTGAAAACTGCTATGCCAACCCGCGCGAGGTCGGCGCGGACCGCCTGGTCAACGCGGTTTCTGCGGTTCGCAAGTACGGCAAGCCGCTCATCATCGTGGATATCGGCACGGCGACCACCTTTGATGCCATCGACGAGAACGGCGCGTATCAGGGCGGCGCGATTTTCCCGGGTCTGAAGGTGGCGATGGAGGCGCTGTTCCTCAAGGCATCCAAGCTGCCGCGCGTGGACATTGAGCGGCCGGAGAATGCCATCGGCAAGACCACTGTGCAGTCCATGCAGTCCGGTGCGGTGCGCGGCTATGTCGGCGCGCTGACCGGCATCATCACGGATATCCAGAAGGAACTGGGCGGCAAGGCAAGAGTAGTCGCTACCGGCGGCATGGGCCGCATGATGGCGGAATACTGCGACCTCATCGACGATGTGGACCCGAACCTGACGCTCGAGGGCTTGCGTCTCATCTACGAGAACAACCGCGAGGCGTTTGAAAACCGCAAGCTGGATATGAATAACAGCGTCATCGAAGTGACTGAGGAAGGTGCATGGCAGGAGAACAAATAAGTTAAGCTGCCGTGGAACCGCTTTTTCAGCAAACACAAGTGACTTTCTGCCGAAAACAGTAATTCTGCTGAAAAAACGCAGAAAAAGGCTTGAACTTTTTCAAATCACTGCGGTGAAAAGTGCTTTGCAAAACCGATAGAATGTTGTAAAATAGAAGTGGTTTCGTGTATGCGAACACCACTTCTATTTTTGTTTTTGGGCACGGTGTGGGTTACACCGTGGAGAAGGCTGTGGAAGCCGCAACCACCCATTCTGACGAGAATGGGGCGCGAAAGCGAAAGTCTTTCGCGTCGGGACATAAAGGAGCGAAGGAAACACACATGGGTATGACAATCGCGCAGAAGATTTTGAAAGCGCACTTGGTAGACGGCGAAATGGTACTGGGTCAGGAAATCGGTCTCAAGATCGACCAGACGCTGACGCAGGATGCCACCGGCACGATGGCTTATCTCCAGTTTGAGGCGATGGGCGTCGATCAGGTCAAGACCGAGCGTTCGGTCGCTTACATTGACCACAATACCCTGCAGTCCGGCTTCGAGAATGCGGACGACCACAAATATATCGGTTCTGTCGCTAAGAAGCACGGTATCTACTACTCGAAGGCAGGCAACGGCATCTGCCATCAGGTACATCTGGAGCGCTTCGGCGCACCGGGCAAGACTCTGATCGGTTCGGACAGCCATACGCCGACCGGCGGCGGCATCGGCATGCTGGCGTTCGGTGCCGGCGGTCTGGACGTTGCAGTTGCAATGGGCGGCGGGGCATACTACATTCCGATGCCGAAGATGGTCCGCGTCAATCTGACCGGCAAGCTGTCTCCGTGGGTATCTGCGAAGGACGTTATTCTGGACGTACTGCGCCAGATGACCGTCAAGGGCGGTGTCGGCAAGATCGTAGAGTACGCAGGCGAGGGCGTAAAGACCCTGTCCGTACCGGAGCGTGCCACCATCACCAACATGGGCGCTGAGCTGGGCGCTACCACCTCGATCTTCCCGTCCGACGAGGCAACCAAGAAGTTCCTCGAGGCACAGGGCCGCGGCGACGTATGGGTACCGCTGTCCTCCGACCCGGACGCAGAGTACGACGAGGAGTACACCGTAGACCTGTCCGCGCTTGAGCCGCTGGCTGCTATGCCGCACATGCCGGATAACGTCAAGAAGGTATCCGAGATCGGCGAGATCAAGGTAAACCAGTGCTGCATCGGTTCGTGCACCAACTCCTCTTACTACGACATGATGAAGGTTGCCTCCATCCTCAAGGGCAAGACCGTAAGCCCGGAGGTTTCTCTGACTATCAGCCCCGGTTCCAAGCAGGTATTCAATATGCTGGCGCAGAACGGCGCTCTGGCGGATATCATTTCGGCCGGTGCGCGTATCCTTGAATGCGCCTGCGGTCCCTGCATCGGCATGGGCCAGTCGCCGGAGTCTGGCGGCGTATCGCTGCGTACCTTCAACCGCAACTTTGAGGGCCGTTCCGGCACCCAGGATGCACAGATCTTCCTCGTATCTCCGGAGGTTGCAGCAGCGTCTGCACTGACCGGTGTGCTGACCGATCCGCGCACCCTTGGTGAGATGCCGGAGATCGAAATGCCCGAGCATTTCACCATCAACGACAACATGATCGTAAAGCCGGCCGAGAATCCAGCTGAGGTTGAGGTCGTTCGCGGCCCGAACATCAAGCCGTTCCCGCTGGGCAAGGCGCTCGAGGCATCCTACACCGGCAAGGTCGTTCTCAAGACCGAGGACAACATCACCACCGACCACATCCTGCCGGCCGGCGCAAAGCTGCTGCCGTACCGCTCGAACGTGCCGTACTACTCCAACTACTGCTTCATCAACGTCGATCCGGAGTTCCCGTCCCGCTGCAAGGAGCAGGGCGGCGGCGTAATTGTCGGCGGCGCAAACTACGGTCAGGGCTCGTCCCGTGAGCACGCGGCGCTCGTTCCGCTGTATCTGGGCGTAAAGGCTGTACTGTGCAAGTCCTTCGCACGAATTCACAAGGCAAATCTGGTCAACTCCGGCATCATCCCGCTGACCTTTGCCGATCCGGCGGACTACGATGCAGTCAATCTGCTGGATGAAATCTCTCTGCCGAACGTGCTCGAGGAAGTGAAGAACGGCGAGCAGGTCACCGTTGTTTGCGGCGGCAAGACCTTCAAGGCCGACTGTGAGGTTTCCGAGCGCCAGCGTCACGCACTGCTTGCAGGCGGCACGCTGCTGTACGCACGTCAGCAGAGCAAGTGAGTCAAGACGTTATGCCGACCGGAGAGCCAAGCGGGTTCTCTGGTCGGACTTGACAGCCATATTTTCTTTTGTTAAAATAATATCAATGGTGTAGGAGGACAAAACCATGTCTATCGACCAGTCTGTTCTGGATAAATTTGAGGCAGTTGTAGAGAGCCAGCGCAAGCGTATCATGGATATGAAGGCGCAGGACGATTTTATTGATTACTCCAAGCTGGACAAGCTGATCATCGGCGTGTGCGGCGGCGACGGCATCGGCCCGATGATCACCGGCATGGCCCAGCACGCGCTGGAGGTTCTGCTGGCGGACAAGGTAAGGGCCGGTAAGGTAGAGTTCCGCGTGATCGATGGTCTGACCATCGAGCGCCGTGCCGAGCTCGGCTGCGCTATCCCGCCCGACGTTATGGAAGAGCTGAAGAAGTGCCACGTTATCCTGAAGGGCCCCACCACGACCCCGCGCAAGGGCGATCCGTGGCCGAACGTAGAGTCCGCAAACGTTGCAATGCGCAAGGGTCTCGACCTGTTTGCCAACGTGCGCCCGGTAAAGGTGCCGGAGCTGGGTATCGACTGGACGTTCTACCGCGAGAACACCGAGGGCGGCTACGCTGTCGGTTCGCAGGGCGTGCAGATCGACGACGATCTGTTCATCGACTTTACCGTAGCTACCTCGCAGGGCTGCGAGCGTATCGCTCGTCTGGCCTTCGACTATGCACGCAAGACCGGCAAGAACCGCGTTTCCTGCGTCACCAAGGCGAATATCATCAAGACCACCGACGGCAAGTTCCTCGATACCTGCCAGAAGGTAGCCAAGGAGTATCCGGAAGTACAGTTTGATGACTGGTACATCGACATCATGACAGCAAAGCTGCTCGACGACAAGCGCCGCCGCGACTTTAAGGTCGTTGTACTGCCGAACCTGTACGGCGACATCATCACCGACGAGGCCGCTGAGATCCAGGGCGGTGTTGGCACGGCAGGCTCTGCCAATATCGGCAAGCGCTATGCGATGTTCGAGGCAATTCATGGCTCTGCGCCGCGTATGGTACAGGAAGGCCGCGCAAAGTACGCGGATCCGTCCTCCGTACTGCGTGCAGCTGTTATGCTGCTTGAGCACATCGGTGAAATCGAACTGGCGAAGAAGCTCGACCGCGCACTTGATATCTGCATGGTAGAGGAGCACAAGGTTGTTGTTACCGGTCGTGATACCGGTGCAACCGCACAGGAATTTACCGATTATGTGCTGGATACCATCGCTAAGCTGTAATTTACACGAGAAATAGAATTTGAGAGAGGGAGAGGGTCTGTGGAACACAAGCAAGAGGTTTCCAAAGCGGTAATTCAGCGATTGCCTCGCTATTATCGGAATATTTGTGAGCTGAAGGCTGAAGGGGAGCAGCGTATCTCCTCCAAAGCACTGGCAGAGCGCATGGGACTGACCGCTTCGCAGATTCGTCAGGACTTTAACTGCTTCGGCGGCTTTGGTCAGCAGGGCTACGGCTATAATATCGACAAACTGCAGGAGGAGCTGGGTGCGATCATGGGTCTGCGGACCGGCCGCACGGCGATTCTGCTGGGTGCCGGCAACCTCGGTCGTGCACTGCTTAATAACTTTAACTTTTCTGCCAGCGGCTTTGAGCTGCTGTGTGCGTTTGACGCAAATCCGCAGCTCATCGGTCAGCGCTTTGGCGGCCATGAGGTACGCAGCGCGGATACGCTTGCGGAGTTTATTGAGCGCAACAAGCCGGATGTGGCGGTGCTCACCATTCCGCGCGGAGATGCTCCGCGTATCGCACACGGTCTGGTAGAGCGCGGTATCCGCGGTCTGTGGAATTTCACCGGCGAGGACCTTCATTTGGAGGGACTGGGCGTTCCGGTCGAAAACGTGCATCTGTCGGACAGCCTGATGACACTGTGCCATCTGGTCGGCGCAGCAGACGAGGAAAGAGCGCAGAACCTGTAAAACGAAAGGGAGTATCTTTTGATACTCCCTTTTTTGTGCGAAAAAAGCCGCTATCCAATGGATGAGCGGCTTTGGTATTACATTTTGTCCAGATAATACGGTGTTGTCTGGTACACATAATAGTTGACCCAGTTGGTGTAAAACAGGTTGGCATGTGCCTTCCAGGTCACCAGTACGTCCTCATTGGGATCATCGTTGCGGAAGTAATGGCGCGGCACCTCCGGGTTCATGCCTTTAGCCAGATCACGCTCATACTCCTTTTTGAGCGTGTCGGCGTCGTACTCGCCGTGGCCCAGCACAAAGATCTGACGGCCGTTCATTGCCTCTACGATGTGCACACCGGCTTCGTGCGACTCTGCGAGAATGGTCAGACGATCGTTTTTGCGGATGTCGGCGGCACGCACCTCGGTGTGGCGCGAGTGCGGTGCGCAGAAGATATCATCAAAGCCGCGCAGCAGCGGCTCCTTCGGCAGCAGAACATGGTGCTTGAAAATACCGGACATTTTTTCGGGCAGCATGTACTTCGGAATACCGTAGTGATAATACAGACCGGCCTGCGCCCCCCAGCAGATGTGCAGCGTGGAATGAACGTGCGTTTTAGTCCAGTCCATGATCTCGGTCAGTTCCTTCCAGTATTCGACTTCCTCAAACGACATGGTCTCTACCGGCGCACCGGTGATGATAAAACCGTCATATTTCTGGTCGCGGATATCGTCGAACGTCTTGTAGAAGGTGAGAAGATGATCCTCCGGCGTATTTTTGGAATGGTACGTTTCGGTCTGGATCAGATCGACCTCGATCTGGATCGGCGTGTTGGATAAACAGCGCAGGATCTGGGTTTCAGTAATGATTTTCAATGGCATCAGGTTGAGTAAACCGATGCGAAGAGGACGAATGTCCTGTGTCGCGGCACGGTGTTCGGTCATAACGAAAATGTTTTCGCTCTCCAATACGGCGCGTGCCGGCAGACTGTCGGCTATCTTGATAGGCAAGCCGACACCTCCTTTTTTCTTTACAAATCTTTATATATAATATATTCAGTATAGCAGATTTACGGCAGTATCTCAAGGGTTTGCATAAAATGCAGAAAAATGAAAAATAACTGTTGACAAAACAGGGGGAATAATGGTATCCTGAATAAGCTGTTTTCAAACAGCGGTTCAGCATACGAAAAAAGGATTTGAAAAAAGTTCTTGACAAATGGTGAAAAGTTTGGTATCCTGAATAGGCTGTTTCGACAGCGGTCAAAATAGAATCGAGTCGATGAACGAAGATTGATTGAAAAATAAATCGAAAAAAGTTCTTGACAAATGCTTCTGGTTTTGATATACTAAATAAGCTGTTGATGAGCGGTTAAGAACAACGAAAAGTTGTGAAAACTCTTTGAAAACAGCAGATTGTACCTTGTAAATTAAACAACGATGTGCTTAAACTTTTGTTC
>NZ_BMQH01000010.1:0-144292 GCF_014648015.1 Butyricicoccus faecihominis | reverse complement strand
GATATGCTGGAAAAATACTGCGAAAAGCAGGGATGGGAGGTTGTGGCAGTCTATCAGGACGATGGCTTCACAGGTCTTAATATGGAGCGTCCTGATTTACAGAGGATGTTGAGAGCTATTGAGCGCAGGCAAATCAACCTTGTCATCACGAAAGACCTCAGCCGACTGGGGCGTAACTATCTGCAAACCGGGCATTTGATTGAGGACTTTTTCCCAAGAAACGGTGTCCGCTATATTGCCATGAATGACGGTATCGACACCCTGCGGGATAACAACGACATCGCCCCGTTCAAGAATATCCTGAATGAGATGTACAGCAAGGATATTTCCAAGAAAGTCCATTCCTCTTATCTTCTGAAAGCGCAGAAAGGACAGTTTACCGGGTGTCTTGCCCCGTTTGGGTATCGGAAAGACCCGGAGGACAAAAACCATCTGCTCATTGACGAGGAAACCGCCCCGATTGTGCGGCTGATTTTCGGATATGCCCTGAACGGTCATGGTCCGAACTATATCCGCAGACGGCTGGAGGAAGAAAAAATCCCCTGCCCCACATGGTGGAACCGGGAACGGGGGCTTCGCAACACCCGAACCAAATGGGAAAAGAAAGACCCGGAAAACGGGCGGTATATGTGGGACTTCTCCGTTATCAAAGACCTTTTGATGAATCCCGTCTACACCGGTGCGATTGCTTCCCAGAAAAAAGACTACCGTTTCAAAATCGGCACAATTGGGGAAAAGAAGCCGGAGGACTGGATTGTGGTGGAGGGACAGCATGAACCGCTGATTGACCGCATGAGCTTTGACATTGTGCAGAACAAGCTGAAATCCCGCCAGCGTCCGGGGCAGACCGATGAAATCAGCCTGTTTGCCGGATTGTTAAAATGCGGCGAGTGTGGGAAGTCGCTGACGGTACGCTACACAAACGCAAAACATCCCCAGCGGATTTATTCCTGCAAGACCTACAACGCCTTTGGAAAGAACCACTGCACCCAGCACCGGATTGACTATGACACCCTTTACAGCCATGTGCTGCGGAAAATCCGGGAATGTGCCAGAGCTGCCCTGATGGACGGGGAAGCGGTTGCCGACCGCCTGACCAATACCTGTGAAGCAGAGCAGCGGGAACAGCGGGAAGCAATGGAACGCTCCCTTACAAGGGACGAGGAACGGATTGAGGTTCTGGACAAAATGGTCATGCGGCTTTATGAGGATATGATTGCAGGGCGTATCAGTGAGCAGAATTTCAACACCATGCTGGAAAAGACACAGACCGAGCAGACGGAGCTTAAAGCAAAAGTGTCCGAGGGCAGAAAGCGGCTGTCTGATGAAGTCCAGCTTGCCAATGACGCAAAACAATGGGTGGAAGCCATTCAGGAATATGCCAACATCACAGAGCTGGACGCAGCCACCCTTAACCGCTTAATCAAAGAAATCGTCGTGCATGAACGCATTGACGAAGATAAAACAAGACACATTTCTATCGAAATTCATTTTAATCTCAAACCCATCCCGGAGGTGGAACAGGTCACTGCCTGACCTGTCCCGCCGGGACGGTTCTCTAAAAAACACCATATAGATTTTTTGTACGCCGCCGCCCGCCATCGAGCAGAGTTTTACACCTAATTGGGGATAAAACAGCTCATGGCGGGCGGCGGCATCATCGTCATTGGCACCACACTGATCCCTCTGCTGTCTGGCCTGTTTTAAGGTAGGCGCTTATGGATTTTCTCACCGACTGGCTCACAAACTGGCTCAAAGAGCTTCTGATTGGCGGGATCATGGGGAACCTCGAAGGTCTTTTTGATACTGTCAATACCCAAGTCGGAGAGATTGCGGCACAGGTAGGGACTACCCCGGCGGCGTGGCACGCCGGGGTTTTCTCCCTGATCCGACAGCTTTCCGAAACGGTGATCCTGCCGATTGCCGGAATGGTGCTGACCTTTGTTGCCACTTATGAGCTCATACAGATGCTTTTGGAAAAGAACAATATGCACGAGGTTGACGTTGCGAACCTCTATAAATGGATGTTCAAAACAGCCTGTGCAATCCTGATCCTGTCAAACACATTCAATATCGTCATGGCCGTGTTCGATGTCTCGCAGAGCGTCATCGCGCAGGCAGGCGGGCTCATTCAAGGCTCTACCGATGTTTCGGCGGATATGCTTGCTGAACTGGAAACCTCGCTGGAGACGATGGACTTAGGGCCGCTTTTGGGGCTGTGGCTGCAGTCTGCGCTCATTGGCTTCACGATGAAGGCGATGGGAATTATCATTTTCGTTTTGGTGTATGGCAGGATGCTGGAAATCTATCTGCTGACCAGTCTGGCCCCCATCCCCGTTGCTACGCTTTCCAACCGGGAGCTTGGTGGCACCGGGCAGAACTACATCAAGTCCCTGTTTGCCGTGGGCTTTCAAGGGCTGCTGATCCTTGTATGTGTTGCAATTTACGCGGTGCTCATTCAAGGCATCGCAACAGGCGGCGATCCCATTGGGGCGATTTGGGGAACTGTGGGCTACACGGTTCTGCTTTGCTTCATGCTCTTTAAGACCGGGAGCATTGCCCAGCGTATCTTTGGCGCTCATTAACAGGAGGTGGTGCTTATGCCGAGAAGATACGGGGCAGACGGAACGCGCTTATGGAATGGAAAAACGCCGGAGGAGTTTACTGAGGCAGACGCTTACCGCTTTATGGCGGAAACAGAGGCCGTCCTGCAAAGAAAAGAGTTGATGGACGACCCCGCCCAGCCTGCTCCGGCAAGCGGAAAGGAGGAATTTTATCTGAGTAAGAAAGACGATGTATTGCTGACCCCGGAGCAGATTGCTGCGGAGGAACGGCGCTGGCTGTTTGATGCTCCCATCGCGGAGCTTGCAGAAGTCAAGGGCGTTAGCATTGATGAGGCAGTAAAAATGCGGACAGATGCTGTCTTGCAGGAGGCGGTTGTTCCGATCACGGTATCTGTCCGCCCGATTGAGCCGCAGGGAAAACTGATCGGCTTCGCCAGCGTCAATTTTGGCGGTGTGGTCATCGACGATTTTAAGGTTGTGGACGGGAAAAACGGGATTTTCCTCGGCGCTCCCTCTAAACCCGATCCTGCCAGCCGGACGGGATACCGGGCTACGATTCGGATTCCTGACCGAGCCACACAGGAACGGATTAACGCGGCTGGTGTGGAGGCGTATCATGCGGCGGTGGAACAGCTTGTTGCACGGGCCCAGGCGGTACGGCCTGCCCCGATCAAGGAGCAGATGGCCGAGGCTGCAAAGCAAGCGGGAAAAGAAAACGCTGCCCGGCCTGCGCCTGCCAAGGCAAAGGAGGCCCGTAATGACCGATAGCCGCACTTTGGGACAAAGTGTCCCGAAGGAGGGCTTGTTTCTCATGGATGGCATTGAGGGCCTGCGCTCCCTGCCCAAACATAGCGTGGATATGCTGTTGACTGATCCGCCTTACGGCACAACCCGGAATTATTGGGATGTGCCCCTGCCGCTCCCGGAGCTGTGGGAGGCGGTGAAATGGGCGGTCAAGCCGAATGGCGCAGTGCTGTTTTTCGCACAGTGCCCCTTTGACAAGGTGCTGGGCGCATCCAACCTCGCCATGCTCCGCTATGAGTGGATTTGGTACAAAGAGCGCGGAACGGGCTTTCTCAATGCAAACCGGGCTCCACTGAAGAAGTCCGAGAACATCTTGGTGTTTTACCAAAAGTCCCCGGTCTACAATCCACAGTTTACTTACGGCAAGCCATATACCCGTGTTCATTCCCGAAGCGGTACAAGCTCTAACTATGGGAAATTTGAGCGGCAGGGATCGGAGTCCAACGATGGCCGCCGCTATCCCGGAAATGTACTTTTTGTGCCTACGGTGTCCGGCAGCATCCACCCCACGCAGAAGCCCGTGGAGCTCTGCGAGTATCTGATCCGCACCTATACCCACCCCGGAGAACTGGTCGCGGACATTTGCGTTGGCTCCGGCACAACCGCGATTGCAGCCATCAACACAGAACGCCGCTTTGTATGCTTTGAAACGGCCCCGTCCTTTTATGCCGCCGCCAGTGAGCGCATCCGTGCGGCGCAGGCAGTAAAAAGCTCCGGCGAGAAAGGAGTGTAATTATCCAGCAGTATTCTATCATTTACGCCGATCCCCCTTGGCGCTACTCGGCTAAGAAAGTACAGGGCGCGGCGGAAAATCATTATCCCACTATGAGCATTGAGGAGTTATGTGCGTTGCCTGTGGCTGATCTTGCAGCCCCGGACAGCGCACTCTTTTTATGGGCCACTTTCCCGCAGCTCCCGGAGGCGCTCCGGCTGATCGAGGCTTGGGGCTTCACCTACAAAAGCGTTGCTTTCGTCTGGCTGAAAAAGAACAAGAAGGCGGATAGCTGGTTTTACGGCCTTGGCTTCTGGACAAGGGGCAACGCGGAAATCTGCCTGCTGGCAACCAAGGGACATCCAAAGCGGCAGGCTGCCAACATTCATCAATTCATCATTTCCCCGATTGAAGCCCATAGCAAAAAGCCGGACGAGGCCCGCGCCAAAATCATTTCCCTGATGGGCGATCTGCCCCGCGTGGAGCTCTTTGCCAGGCAGACCCCGCCCGGCTGGGCTGTATGGGGAAATGAAGTAACACCAACCATCCCGGACTTTGGGACACATTGTCCCGAAGTGCAGAAAGGAGTGTGATCTATGCCCTATGTAAACGTACCAAACGATTTATCCAAAATCAAAACAAAGATGGCTTTCAACCTCACCAAACGCCAGCTTGTCTGCTTCGGCAGCGCGGGCGCAGTGGGGATTCCGGCCTATCTGCTGACCCGTGGCACCCTCGGCAATACCGGGGCGATGTTTCTCATGCTGGGAATTATGCTCCCGGCGTTCCTGCTGGCCATGTATGAAAAGGACGGCTTGCCCTTTGAAAAGGTTGTGCGAAACATCATCCGGGCCAAGTTTCTAAGGCCGGGGATCAGGGCCTACCGAACCGAAAACATTTATGCGCCTTTTGCCGGGCCGGGCGCTGGAAAGGAGGATGTGATTGAAAAACACAAAGAAGAAAAACGGAGCCGCCGCCAAGGGTAAAGGCCGGGCGACCCTGTCTGCCCAACAGACAATCCCGTATCTGTCCATGCACCCGGACGGTGTGTGCAAGCTCCCGGGCGGGCTCTATACAAAAACCGTGGAATATGAGGACATCAATTACTCCGTGGCATCCACCGAGGATCAGACCGCCATATTCAGCGGATGGAGCTCATTCCTCAACTACTTTGACAGTTCGCTGCCGTTCCAGCTTTCCTTTATCAACCGCCGTTCCCATTCCCGCAGCCGCTATCAGGTCAATATCCCGAAAGCGGATGACAACTATAACAGCGTCCGGGACGAGTTTACCGGGATGCTGAAAAATCAGATTGCCAAAAGCAACAACGGTATTGAGCGCTCAAAATACATCACCTTTGGCATACCCGCCGAGGGGATTACGGAGGCACGGCCCCGACTGGAGCGTGTGGAGGCCGATGTCATGGGAAACTTTAAGCGGCTGGGCGTTCCCTCGGAGCCGATGGACGGGCGGGCCCGCCTTGCGCTACTTCATAGCCAGATGCATCCGGGGAGCCGCGAGGCGTTCTGCTTTTCGTGGAAAGACATCCCACAGACCGGGCTTGGCACAAAAGACTTTATTGCCCCGGACAGTCTCGACTTCCGCCAGTCCCGCACATTCCGCATCGGCCAGTATTGGGGTGCGGTGTCCTACTTACAGATTATGGCATCAGAGCTTTCGGATAAGCTGCTGGCGGAAATCTTGGAGCTGGATGCAGAAATGACTGTGACCATGCACATTCAGACCGTGGATCAGCTCAAGGCAATCAAGACCATCAAGGGGAAAATCTCGGACATCGGAAAAATGAAAGTGGAGGAACAGAGAAAGGCTGTGCGCTCCGGCTATGACCCGGATATTCTTCCCCCTGACCTGATTACATTCAGCAAGGACGCAGCGGAGCTTCTGGCTGATTTGCAATCCCGCAATGAGCGAATGTTTCTGCTGACCTTTACGGTGGTAAACCTTGCTCCTAACCGCCAGCGGCTGGAAAACGATGTGTTTACCGTGGGCGGTATCGCGCAGAAATACAACTGCGCTCTGCGCCGTCTGGACTGGCAACAGGAACAGGGCTTTGTTTCCTCGTTGGCCCTTGGTTACAACGAGGTAGAAATCCAGCGCGGTATGACCACCAGCTCCACAGCCATCTTTATTCCTTTTATGACAAGGGAGCTCCGCATGGCTGGGCAGGCCCTCTACTATGGCATGAACGCACTTTCTCACAATGTCATCATGGCTGACCGCAAAAAGCTGAAATCGGCAAACGGGATGTATTTGGGCTCTACGGGCTCCGGCAAGAGCTTTGCCGCAAAGCGCGAGCTCTTGAATGTGTTTCTCACCATCCCGCAGGATCGGATCATCGTGGTTGACCCGATGGGCGAATACGCTCCACTGGTGCGAAGGCTGGGTGGCCAGGTGATCGAGATTGCCCCGGACAGCCCGCACCACCTCAATCCGATGGATGTGGAGCTCAATATGGCCGCCGGAGAAAGCCCGCTTTCCATGAAGGCGGATTTTCTTTTGTCCCTGTGCGAGCTGGTGGTTGGCGGCAAGGAAGGTTTGCAGCCCATTGAAAAGACGGTCATTGACCGTTGCGTGCGTTTGGTGTATCGGGAGCAGGCGCTCGGACTGGAAACCGCAAAAACACCGCTGTTGCAGGATTTATATGAGGAGCTTTTACGCCAGCCGGAGCCCGAGGCCCGGCGCGTGGCAACTGCCTTAGAGCTTTATTGCACAGGCTCCCTCAATCTTTTTAACCATCCTACCAACGTCAAAACGGACAGCCGTGTGGTGTGCATCGTTCTGAAAAACATGGGCGAAAACCTTAGAAAGATTGCAATGCACATCACAAATGAGTTTGTTTCGCAGGCGGTGGATCAGAACTTCCACGAGGGTGCGGCGACTTGGTGCTACTTTGACGAGTTTCATATCCTGCTCCGCGATCCGCTGACAGCCAGCTACTTTGTGGCAGTCTGGAAAATGCTGCGTAAAAAAGGATGTGTGCCGTCTGCTTTGACGCAGAACGTCAAAGACCTTTTGGCCAGCCGGGAAATCGAGAACATTCTGGACAATACGGATTTTATGATTTTGCTTTCGCAGGCGCAGAGTGACCGCACCATTCTGGCAAAACAGCTCGGCATTTCCGAGCACCAGCTTTCCTATATCACACACAGCAATTCCGGCGAGGGCCTGTTGTTCTATGGAAATGTGACCATCCCGTTTGTGGATCGGTTCCCTCGCGGAGAAATCTATGACCTGCTGACTACCCGCCCGGAGGATATGAAGAATGAAACGAAAAACGAATAAGGCCAAGGAGGAGGCTTGGTCGCAGACCGCCCACGCCCCTGACGGGGAGCAGCCCGGGCCGGAGGCTTCCGACGCTTCGGGACAAAGTGTCCCGAAGTCCAAGTTCCGCAAAAAGAGCCAGCAGGAACAGGCTGCGGCGGCAAAGCTCCGTATGGAGTCCCAAGGCGAAAAGCTGGAACAGGCCCGGGAGAAGCTGGCAAAACAAAAGCCGCCGAAAAAGCCCGGCCCGGTAAAACGCATAGGCCGTGTTGCCAGCGGTTCCGTTCACAGCTTCGTGCATGGCAAGATTTTTGAAGTGGAACAGGAAAATGTCGGCACAGAAGGCGCACACCGTTCTGAGCTTGTGGGAGAAACCGCGCTACGGCATGGCTCTCGCTTTGTGCGCCGTAAAGTCCGGGAACATCCGGCAAAAGTGGTACGCAAGGCCGAGGCCCGCTATACCAAGTACACGGCGGACTACCATTTTCACACCGCCGCACAGGAGCACCCGGAGCTGACGAAAAATGCCCTTACCCGCTACTGGCAGAAGCAACGGCTCCGCAGGCAATACCGCAAGCAGGCAAAGGAGGCTGCAAAGCAGAGCGCGGCTGCGGCTGGGAAAACTGCCACAGCCACAGAACGCCTGACTGCCCGGGCAGTGGAATTTGTCAAAAGTCATCCCGCAGGTGCCGTGATTGCGGTGCTCTGTGTGTTACTCCTGTTTGCTATGCAGTCCTGTTCCTCTACCATGCTTATGCTGGGGAACGCCGGGGCCGGTGCATTAGGAGCCAGCACCTATCCTTGCGAGGATCGTGATATGCTGGCCGCCGAAGCCGCCTATTGTGCGCTGGAAGATGATTTACAGCATTATCTGGACACCTATGAAAGCACCCATGACTATGACGAATACCACTTCGATCTGGACGAAATCGAACATGATCCCTATGTGCTGCTTTCTCTTTTGTGTGCGCTCCATGAGGGACAATGGACAATAGACGAGTTACAGGGAACGCTGCAAATGCTGTTTGACCGCCAGTACATTCTCACGGAGGATGTAGTGGTGGAAACCCGGTATCGCACAGAAACCGACACATGGACGGACGAGGACGGCAACTCCCATACGGACACCTATCAGGTGCCTTACGATTATTACATCTGTACGGTCACGTTGGAAAACTTTGATTTGTCCCATGTACCTGTGTACGTTATGGGCGAGGATCAGCTTTCCCGATATGCCATCTATATGGCAACGCTGGGGAACCGCCCTGATCTGTTCCCGGATTCTCCCTATGTGAACAAGTACATTACCGGGAAACCCGGTGATTACGAAGTGCCCGGAGAATATCTGGACGATGAAACCTTTGCCGCGATGCTTGCCGAAGCACAGAAATATATCGGCTATCCCTATGTGTGGGGCGGCAGTTCTCCTGCCACTTCCTTTGATTGCTCGGGGTATGTTTCGTGGGTCATCAATCACTCCGGCTGGAATATGGGCAGGCTGGGAGCCCAGGGGCTCTATAACATCTGTACGCCAACAAGCTCTCCCAAACCCGGTGATCTGGTTTTCTTCAAAGGCACCTATGACACGCCGGGCGTAAGCCATTGCGGGATTTATGTCGGTGACGGGAAAATGCTGCATTGCGGAGATCCCATCGGCTACGCAAATTTGAATACAAGCTACTGGCAATCTCATTTTTACGCCTACGGGCGTTTACCGTGACAGGAGGTTTTGAAATGGCAACTACCAAAAGCATGAAAATTCAGGCCGAGATTGATAAGGTCAAGGCTAAAATCAGTGAACAGCAAGCCCGGCTCAAGGAGCTGGAACAGAAAAAGCTGGAGGCAGAAAACAGCGAGATCGTGGACATTGTGCGCGGCATGAGCATTTCCCTTACGGAGCTCCCGCTGCTGTTTGAAAAGCTGAAGGACGGCGGCACTTTGGTACAAAGTGTCCCGAAGTCCGAAGAAGAAAAGAAGGAGGAAAACTGAATATGAAACACTTTCGTATGTTGGCGGCGGGGCTTTGCTCCGCTGTTCTTTTATGCGGCTTTGCGATTCCGGCCTACGCCTATTCGGACAGCGGAAATGAGGAACCGCCTGTTGTGGAAGAAACTCCGGCCCCGGAGCCTGCACCTACCATTACCCCGGGCGAGGGCTTTTCGGAGGATGGAAACCTTGTGACCCGCGATCTGCTCTACGATGCCGCAACCAACAAACAGTTCATCACGGTGGAAACCAGCGGCGGCAACACCTTTTACATTGTCATTGACTATGACAAGCCTGTGGACGAGGACGGCGAACAGTATCACACCTACTTTTTGAACATGGTGGATGAAGCCGATCTGCTGGCGGCACTGGAGGCCGCTGGCGGAGAACTTCCGGCCTGCTCCTGCACAGAAAAATGTGCGCCCGGAGCCATCCGTACGGATTGCGAGGTCTGCGCGGTCAACATGACCGAGTGTGCTGGCACAGCTCCCGAACCCGCTCCGGTGACGGAACCTGCGGAGGAGCCGGAACCCGAGCCCCAGCAGGAAAGTAATACCGGGACGCTTCTGCTGATTTTGGCAGTGGCTGTTCTGGGCGGCGGTGCAGGCTGGTACTTGAAAATCTACCGCCCGAAGCATGAAAAAGCTGCTGTACCCGAAGAGGATTACAGTGAGGAACTGGCTGATTATGACGATCCCGAGGACGATGGGCCGCCTTGGGGCGAGGACGATACCGAAAGCGAGGATAATGAATGAGATTTACAAATAACCCCTATGAGGGATTTATGAAAGAAAAAAGCTACTTTAAGGGTGTGCCGCCCAGCCTGCCGCCGAAGGGCTCCCGTTGTGACGGCTGCCCTTACTGGCGCGGGATTGGCTGCGTGTTCTGCTACCGGGAGCAGCTCAAACCACCGGGCAACGGGAGGTGATGCTGTGGGCCGAGAACTGACCCGGACAGAAAAAGCGGCAATCCGCAGGCTGGTGTCAAAATGGTGTGCCAACTATGACCGGGACTGCGGCTGCCTGCCGCTGGATTGCGAGTGCTATATGTTTGGGAAATGCTGGACAGGGGCTTATTGCCGCTACTTCCGCGAGGCAGTTCTGCCCCTTGATCCGGCGCTGGAGGCTGCGCTGCTGGCAGAGGGGCCAAGGCCGGATTTCAAGGCTTGCCCGGTATGCGGCAGAGCCGTGGCTCCTGATGGACGGCAAACCTATTGTTCGGTGGCCTGTGCAAAGGCGGCACACCGCAGACAGCAGCGGGAATATATGCGAAAAAAGCGGGGCTGATGTGTTGACAATTAGGACACCCCAAACCCGCCTGTGACAAGGCTTTTTAAGGCCCTTTTCTGCGGGAGGCGTATGTTTCTACGTCCGCCCCTGTTTCCGTGAGATGCTGTCAACATTTTAGCTGCCGGGGCTTTGGGACAATTTGTCCCAAAGTTCCGGCTTTTGTGGAAGGAGGTACTATGCCGAAATATTATCCGATCAACGAAGAAGCCGCAAAGCGGGCAAAAGATATGAACAGCTTTTCCGACTATCAGCCGGGCTCCGCTACGGCGGGCTACCGGGCAATGGTCGATGAAGCGTATGCAGCGGCGGAACGCCAGAAAGCGCGTGTCGATCCCATGTACCATGATAAGATTGACGCGCTGGTGGATCGCTATGCCCGGAAACTTGCGGAAAATCTGAATGAACGCAATGTGATTGATGCCCGGGTGCCCTCTATTCTGATCTCCGGGGGCGGTAATTTCCCTGTGGCAAAAAAGCACAAGCAGAACGCCGCCCGGGATCGCAACTATGGAGAGTATGCGGAGATCTCAAAACTGCTTGATAAAATCCGCTCTGTTGGTATGGGCGGGATCAGCGCAGACGATGATCTGGCCGTGGAAAAGCTGACAAAAAAGCTGGAGGGGCTGGAGTTCCAGCAGGTCACCATGAAGGCGGTCAATGCGTATTTTCGGAAACACAAAACGCTGGACGGCTGCCCGGAGCTTACGCCGGAGCAGGCAGAAAAGCTCAAAGCAGATATGACGCAGTCATGGCACTTGGATAAAAGCAAGCCGTACCCCACCTATCTGCTTTCCAACAACAACGCCAACATCCGCCGTGTGCGCCAGCGCATTGAGGAACTGAGCAGCCGCTCCGAGTTTGCTGGCTGGACATTCCCCGGAGGCGAGGCAAAAATCAACGAGGCTGAAAACCGTTTGCAGCTTATTTTCGAGGAAAAGCCCGATGCCGATCAGCGGCAGGAACTGAAAAGCAACGGCTTTAAGTGGGCTCCCAGCCAAGGGGCATGGCAGCGGCAGCTTAACCAGAACGCTATCCGTGCTGCGGCCCGGATAGACTTTCTGCAACCCAAGGACGGTACAAGCCCCTATCAGATCCAGCCGTTTGTGAAAAGAGAAAACAAAGAAATGTCTCGATGATGGGAGGTGTACTATGGACAAAAATCAAGGCTATGCTATTTTGAAGGCGGTCATGCTGGAAAATGGGCGGGGATTTGCATTGGGCGAGCATCCCACCGCGCCATCCCGCTATGTCACATGGGCCTGTTATGATGACAAAGACGGCCTGCGGCAGTACGAATGGGGTCACTATGGAAATGACCGCACCGCGATGGAACAGGATTTTACAGACCGGGTGCAGGACTATCAGCGTATTTATAACGTCGGGATCAGGCAGACCGAGGCTCCCGGTCTTTACAAGTATTATTCGACCCAGCGGCCTGTGGACATCGGGACATTCCCGAAGCCGCCCTATAACAAGCCGGATGAAATTTTCAATTACGATCAGCGCGTCCCGGTGGAAAATGGCTCGTTCTTGGCTTGGGGTTATCTTACCTATACCCGCCCCCTGACAGAAAAACAGGCATCCGACTATGAGCTGCGTCCTGCGCCTGATAATCCCGACAGGCCCCGTCCGATTGCCGAGCAGATGAAAAACGCGGCAAAGTTGGCGGAGGCAGATCGCGGCTCGGAGGCTCCGGCTCCCCAGCGCAGGCAGCCTGACCGTGGCGATAGATAAGGAGGTGCGTATATGGAAAAGAAACGTGAACAGGATTTGTCTGTACTGGAGGCGCTGCGCCTGCACCGTGAATTTCATTTGCCGCGCCCCGTTCCGGCAGACGAACAGGAAAAGCCGCTGGATAAGGTAAAGGAGCCGCCCCGTGCCTGCCGCAGCCGGGAGCGCGAGGAGCGATGACAAAGAAACGCCGCCGTCCGATCCATCTTCATGTGATGGTGTCGGAGGCGGAGCAGGCCCTGATTCAAGAACGTATGGCGGAGGCTGGCATCCGTAACATGGGAGCCTATATGCGGAAAATGGCCCTGAGTGGGTATGTGCTTCATGTTGACCTTTCGCCTGTTCGTGAGCTGGTTTCGCTCCAGCGGCGATGCTCCAACAATCTGAACCAAGTGGCAATTCAGGCCAACACCTACGGCGCAATTTATCCCGAAGAACTCGCAGCCTTACAGCGGGACTATGCCGCGTTGTGGGGGCCGCTATCTGATCTTTTGAAACAGCTCTCCGCGCTGGTAGAGCTCTGACCCATCCGGGGAGTGGTTGATACCGCTCCCCGGTTTTTTCTACTTCGGGACAAAGTGTCCCAAAGTAAAAATACTATTTGCCGGAAGGAGGGATTTCTACGGCGACCACCTACATCCGCCCTTATAAAACAGCGGCGGGAAAAAGTGCAATTCAAACGATGGAGGATCGTTTCACCTATGGCCTGAACCCGGAAAAGCTGGGAGCCGTATCTTCCTATCTCTGCGATCCAAACACGGCTCCCGCCGAGTTTCTTCTGGTAAAAAGTCAATACCTTGCAGAGACAGGCCGGGCCGTATCTCGCGGGGCCCTGTTCTTTCAGATCCGGCAGGCGTTCCTGCCCGGGGAGGTTACAGCGGAAGAAGCAAACCGTATTGGTTATGAAACGGCGATGCGCTGGACAAAGGGAAAGTATCAGTTCTTCGTCTGTACGCATACCGACAAGGCCCATATCCACAATCACATTTATTTCAATGCGACGGCCTTTGATCGCTCCCGGAAATTTCATAATTTCATTGGTTCGTCCTTTGCCCTGCGGCGGCTCTCTGACTGCGTGTGCATCGAACATGAATTGTCTGTCATTCAAAATCCGCGCCAGCACAGCAGGGGCCGTTTTCTCCACTACGGCCAGTGGATCGGTGAAAAGCCGACCTCTGCCAAGCAGCGGGTACGGCTGGCTGTTCTCGCCGCTTTGGAGAAAAAGCCCACGGACTTTGCCGACTTTCTTCGTCTCATGGAGGAGTCCGGCTTTGCGGTGAAACATGGGCGGGGCGGTGTCATCTCATTCCTTGCGCCCGGGCAGGAAAAACCGACCCGGCTCCGGGCTTCTACACTTGGAGCCGGATTTGACCCGGAGGACATCAAGGCGGTAATTGCCGGGGAACGTCCGCTCCCTGAACTGCCAGAGGAGCCCACGGTTCCGCCACGGCGAGTCAATCTCATCATCGACATTCAAGAGCGTATGGCCCAGGGCAAAGGCCCAGCCTATGAACGATGGGCCAAGGTCTACAACTTAAAGCAGATGGCGGCTGCACTCCAGTATTTGCAGGAGCATCATCTGACAGACTATGCGGCGCTGACGGCCAGCACCGAGGCTGCGGCGGATCACTTTCACAAGCTGTCTGACGAGCTCCGCACAACGGAGGAGGCTCTTTCCAAAACCTCGGAGCTGATGGCTGCCACGGTGGACTATGCCAAGACCCGCCCGGTGTTTGATGGGTACAAGGCTGCGCGGTACAGCAAAAAGTATCTGGCCCAGCATGAAGCAGAGCTTGCCACTTACCGGGCGGCAAAGGATACCATGAACACCATACTGAACGGCGCAAAGCTCCCTAAGATTGAAGCACTAAAAAAATCCCGCCGTGAGCTGGCGGGACAAAAGAAAGAGCTTTATGCGGAATATCGCAAGGCCCAGGCGGATATGCGGCAGGCTGTGGCAATCAAAGCGAACATTGATCATCTGCTCGGCGTGACGGACGAGCGTGAGAATAAGGCACAGGAACGATAGTGACGGGCCGCAGACTACGGTGCAGCGCACCGGGACTTTGGGACAATTTGTCCCGAAGTACAGCGGGTTTGGGGAGCTCCCCAACAAGCATTTTTGCGGGCCCTGCGCCCTGCAAAAATTTCGGAGTGTGGCCACACCCGAATTGCTTGCCAAAACGCGCAACCCGCAACATGGCGCAAAAAAACGGAGGTTACGCTTTCTTTTACGTTTCCTCCGTTTCTTTCGATGCTTTCATCGCTTGGATTGTAGCTTCAACGATTTTCAATTCTCTTTCGTCCAAGGCGTTCAACATGGCATCAATCCGCTTCCTGCACTCGCTCCCGCTATTCTGGGACGGGTAAAAGTATTGATCCACCGATATATCAAACATTGTGACCATCTGATAAAAGGTGTTGAAGCTTGGATGCTGACCATCATTTTCATTATACATAATGGTACGCGGAGCGCGGTCAACAATATAGGCCAGTTGCTCCTGTGTCATGCCGCTGGCTTCTCTTGCCCGCTTGATGGCGAGCCCTATATCGTGAAAATCAAAGCGTCTTTCATCTCGTTCTATCTTCATAACATCACCTGATATGATTTTACATTTCATGTGATATTATTTGAACGACTATCTATTTCATACTACTGACTATTTAATTTCACTTTAGCAATTGGCGACCCTACCTTGACTGCCATCAAAATATAAAGTATTATATGCTTAGCCTTGGCTAACCCAGAAAGGAGGGCGCACGATGACAAACCAATACATGACGAAGCTGTACCATGATCTGCTCTCCAACTCTCCGCAGACAGTGACAATAGATATTCCGGCTGATATGGGAACAGGCCAGATTTCACAGGTTGTTACAAAGCAAGGAGCTGTTGTATCAGACTGGAAAATGAACTATTTTTCTGATATGAATGTGCAGGGTGTAAGCTGCGAAGATTATATTCAACTTTTATTTTGCTTCAATGATGGCGTATCGTGGAATATTGCAGATGCACGTCAAAGTGTCAGCATACAGAAAGGCGAATCTTGTATTTATCGAGGACATGGTAAGATGGAATACCTGTGTTATTCCGGGAAAACAGACTTCCTTTTCAAAAATATAAAAATTCCCATGCCCTATTTTCACAAAATCTTGAATGACTACTTTGAAGATAGTGAGATAGATGCTTATGAGAAGAAGTTATTGACTGGCATTTCAAAAGTGAACATTACCCCGTATATGGAGCACATTTTTGCGGAGGTAAAAGATTTTACGCAATACCGGGGCGGTTTAGGGTATTTATTTCTGGAAAGTAAGGTTTTTGAATTGCTGTCCGTGTATTTGAGTGAAGTATTGGAACTTAGTATTCTTTCATCAAGCTATATCAGTATTTCTAAAAGTGACAGGGACTCGATTACCGAAGCAAAACGGATCATCGACAGCCAGCTTGCTTTTGCACCAAGTTGTGAGGAACTGGCGAAAAAGGTAAATATCAGTGTTTCCAAACTGACAAAGGGATTTAATTCTTTATTTGGGACATCTGTTCACGCATATATCATAGATCAAAGACTGGAAAAGGCAGCCGGGCTACTTTTGGAAAGCGACTTGAACGTAAGCCAGATTGCAACGCTGGTTGGATATTCAAAACCAAGCAATTTTGCGGCTGCGTTCAAAAAGAAATATGGAGTAATACCTAAGAACTATAAAGATGAAAATACGATTGGCTAAACCTAAAAAATACCGATTTTGGGTAGAATGAAATCGGGTTTGGGTTGGATATTGGGCATGAAATTGCTAAAATGCGTTGTGTGGTTAGAACACTCTAACCACACAACGCATTTTCTCAGATATAAGGAGGATACTGGTATGAGTTCCCAGAAAAAAAGTTCCCGGCTTGAGGGAAAAGATTTAATTACTATCGGCATCTACACCGTCATCTATGTCGTGATTGTTATGCTGGTGGCGATGCTTGGCTTTATCCCCGTTTTTATTCCGCTGATGGCGGTGCTGTGCCCTTTGATTGGCGGCATCCCCTATATGCTGTATGTTACAAAGGCTAAAAAATTCGGGATGACTGCAATCATGGGTTTCCTGATTGGCCTAATCATGGTGTTCTTCGGCAACGGCTATCTTACTATGGTAACTGGTCTTGTTGGCGGCCTGTTGGCCGACGTGATTCTGAAAAAGGCGGACTACAAAAGTGCAAAGAGTACAGTTCTTTCCTGCGGCGTGTTCAGCATCTGGGTGTTTGGCAACTTTGCTCCCATTTTCCTGAACCGTGAAAGCTATATGGTAATGTTGACTGAAGGATACGGCGCTGAATATGCAGCTACCCTTAATACATATATGCCTATGTGGATTGCGCCTATTCTGCTGGTTGCCTGCTTTGTGTTTGGCCTTGTCGGAGGTGTGATTGGGAAAGCCATTTGCAAAAAGCACTTCCAGCGTGCCGGTATTGCATAATGGCGCGGGAAATTCTGCTCAGCAAAAAAACAGAACAAGGGCTACGGCTCGATCCGCGTACAAAACTGTTGCTCATCTTCATCATAAGCATTTTTGTCATGGGTGGAACAGGCGGAGAAGCTATGGGGCTGATCCGCCTTGTTCTTTGTACGGTTCCGGCTATATTGCTGCTTACCTCGAAACAATGTGCAAAAGCTGTGGGCTATATTGCTGTGTTTTCTGCTTTTTTTGCTGTTCAAATTTATGTTTTGCCGCACCTTACGGGGATATTGAATTTCCTCGTTCTGTTTACAACAGGATTCTTCTGCCGAATCCTTCCCAGTGTTGCGATTGCTGCCTATGCAGTGAAAACAACAACGGTCAGTGAATTGATTTCCGGTATGGAAAGAATCCATATGCCTAAAGAAGTGACGATCCCCTTAACGGTCATGTTCCGCTTCTTTCCAACTGTCTTTCAGGAGTCAGAAGCAATCAGTGACGCTATGAAAATGCGTGGGATTAAACTTGGAGGGAAAAAACCTTCAAAAATATTGGAGTATAAGCTGATCCCGATGATTACCTGCTCCGTGAAAATCGGTGAGGAACTTTCCGCTGCGGCAATTACCCGTGGCCTCGGCGCTCCTGTCAAACGCACAAACATTTGCCAGCTTAAATTCAATTTTGCCGATGTGGTGCTGATCTTGTTTTGTTGCTTTGTAGTGTTTTGGGCGATTGCTTCCCCGATAATTTCCGCAGGAGGGATTTTGCCATGATAGATTTTCAAAATGTTTCTTTTTCTTATGGTGAAGAATCCAGCGGCGGAGGGATTAGAAATGTCAATCTCACCATAAACACAGGGGAATTTGTTTTACTCACGGGAGAATCCGGCTGCGGGAAAACAACGATTACCCGTTTGGTAAACGGGCTGGTGCCTCATTATTACGAAGGTAATTTAGAGGGCGATGTCCTTCTGGACGGAAAAAGCGTATCAGATACGCCGCTTTATGACTTGGCTGCTATGGTGGGATCTGTATTCCAGAATCCCAAAAGTCAGTTTTTCAACGTGGATACGGATAGTGAATTAGCCTTTGCCTGTGAAAATTTAGGCTATCCCCAAGAAGATATCCTGAAAAGGATTGACCGTACAGTTTCCGATTATCATATTGAAGATTTGATGGGGCGAAGCGTGTTTGCTCTGTCCGGGGGCGAAAAGCAAAAAATAGCCTGTGCTTCATCAAGTGTATTGCTACCGGGAATTATGGTCCTTGACGAACCATCTTCTAATCTGGATGTGGCTGCTATTGATGACCTGCGGCAGGTCTTGAGCCTCTGGAAAAAGCAGGGCAAAACAATTCTGATTGCAGAACACCGCCTTTACTACCTTCACGATCTTGCAGATCGTGTGCTGTATGTAAAAGATGGGGAGATTGAACGGGAATACACGCCTGCTGAATTTGACAGTTTATCGGATAGCACTCGAAAAGAAATGGGGCTGCGGCCGTTTTCTCTCTCGAAGTTGAAACCCGCGAATCAGTATCAGGCGCATACAGCTAAACTGATGGAATTTCAAAATTTCTGCTTTGCGTATAAAAAGCGGGAACCGGAAAGCCTCCATATTCCGAGTGCTGAACTGCCTGTTGGAGAAACGATTGCCATTATCGGCCTGAATGGCGCTGGAAAATCTACTCTGGCCCGCTGTATTTGCGGACTGGAAAAGAAGTGTGGCCTTTTGCAGGTTGACGGGAAAACCCTTGATTGGAAAGCCCGGCTCAAACATTGCTATATGGTAATGCAGGATACCAGCCATCAGCTATTTACCGAAAGCGTGATGGATGAAGTGCTTCTGAGCATGGACAACGAGGATGAAACTGTTGCAGATGAAATCCTTAAACAGTTTGATCTGCTGGAATATAAAGACAGGCACCCGCTTTCTCTTTCCGGCGGGCAAAAACAGCGGGTAGCGATCGCATCTGCCATTGTGAGTAACCGGGAGATCATTGTGTTTGACGAACCAACCAGCGGGCTTGATCTCAAACATATGCGGGAAGTTGCGCGGAGTTTGAAGTCACTCGCGGATCAGGGCAAAACGCTTCTTGTTATTACGCATGATCCGGAGTTGGTGATGGCGGGATGTTCGTATGTAGTCCATATGGAAAAAGGGCAAATAAAAGAAAGCTATCCATTGGACGAATCCGGCAGTAAAAAGGTTTTGGATTTTTTCCGAATCCGCCAGTGAATTTTAGAAATTATGAATGTCAGGGCCGCCTTGACTGGACAGAAAGATAATGATAAGAGGCCGCTTTACTTTGGCGGCCTCTTGTTTTTGAAGCACAGACAGTACGGCTCAATATAAGGAGGGCTTATGTTCAAAAAAATCTTTGAGTACGCAGGGCCATATAAGAAAAATATGTATGTGGCCACGGTCGTTGTACTGGTCAGCGTTCTTATGGGCGTCCTGCCTTTTGTGCTGGCTTATCAGGTGATCGCGCCGCTGGTCATGGGTGAATCTATTGAAGCATCCTTTATCATTTTGCGCGTGGTTCTTGTCTTGGTGTGTCTGGTGCTGCAAGCCCTTTTCTATGGCTGGGGGCTGAATCTTTCTCACAAAGCCGCTTACGACACGCTGCTCCGTCTGCGGACGGCACTTCAAAAACGGTTTGAAAAGCTGCCCCTTGGTGTCATTCAGGATAAAGGCACCGGCACAGTCAAAAAGCTGTTCGTGGATGATGTAGACAGTCTGGAAGTTTTGCTGGCTCACTCCATGCCGGAGGGAATTGCAAACCTGATGATCCCTATTGCGGTTTATGTGGCAATGTTCTTTGTGGATTGGAAACTGGCGCTTCTGTCGCTGGCATCCATTCCGATCAGTCTGATTGCCATGATGACGATGTATTCCGTTGGCATGAAGAAAATGGGGCCTTACTACATGGCCGGACAAAAGATGAACAATACCATTATTGAGTACATTAACGGTATGGAAGTTGTCAAGGTATTCAATAAGGACGCAGATTCCTACGAGCGGTTCCGCAAAGATGTATCAGATTATCGGGACTATACTCTGGCGTGGTACAAGGCGGCGTGGCCGTGGATGGCAATTTACAGCAGTCTGCTTCCATGCACCATTATTCTGACTTTGCCTGTTGGCGCATGGTTCGTTCTCTCTGGCTGGTCTACTCTGCCTAATTTGATCTTGGTACTGTGTCTTTCTTTAAGTATTGGTATGCCGCTGCTGAAATCTCTCGGTTTCCTGCCTACCATGCCCCAGCTTAACTATAAAATTTCTGCATTGGAGCAGGTGTTGGATGCGCCGGAGCTCCAGCAGACAGAAGGTGCGTTCCACGGGAAAGATGACACCATTACTTATGACCATGTTTCTTTCGCTTATCAGACCACACAGCCCGGCCCGGATGGAAAGCCTGTTGTAATTGAGGATGAAGTTCTCCATGACATTTCCTTTACGGCAAAAGCTGGACAGAAAACAGCCCTTGTTGGTGAATCTGGCTCCGGCAAGAGTACATTAGCGAAACTGCTGATTCACTATTATGACCCACAGAAAGGCAGTATTTCCATCGGTGGGCAGAAACTATGCGATATGAGTCTTGAAGCACTCAACAGCCGTATCTCCTATGTGGCACAGGATCAATACCTGTTCAATACCTCTCTGCTCGAAAACATTCGGCTTGGTCGGCTGAACGCAACGGATGAAGAAGTGGTGGAGGCCGCAAAGAAAGCTCAGTGTATAGAGTTCCTTGAGAAACTTCCGCAGGGTATTCATTCGATGGCTGGTGATGCAGGAAAAATGCTCTCCGGCGGTCAGCGCCAGCGTATTTCTCTGGCAAGGGCAATCTTAAAGGATGCTCCTATTGTGGTGCTTGACGAGGCAACTGCCTATGCCGATCCTGAAAACGAAGAAAAGATGGAGGCCGCCATTGCAGAGCTTGTAAAAGGTAAGACCCTTGTGGTTATTGCACACAAATTACCATCCATTATGAACGCAGATCAGATTTGTGTTATGGATCACGGAAAACTGGTTGCAACGGGCAGACATCAAGAGCTGATCCAGTCCTGCCCTGAATATCAAAAGTTGTGGAAAGCGGCACAAGACAGCGCCGAGTGGAAAGTACACACTGCAAAGGAGGGGAAATAAATGTTTGCTTTGTTTTCAAGAATATTGAAACTTTCCGGCCGTTATAAGAGCCGTATTCAGGGCGCATTTGTTTGTGCGTTTCTGGAATCCATTCTGTCCAAAATGCCGATTTTTCTGGCCTTTGTGGTTTTGAGTGGATTTGCAAACAAGACCATTACCGGGCAGACTTGCCTTTATGTGGGACTTGGCCTTGCCGCTATTGTGCTGGTTCAGATGCTCGTCCATTATCTTAGTGACAGCCTGCAAAGTGCAGCGGGATATTTGATGTTCGCTGACAAGCGTATCGAATTGGGCGGCCATCTGCGGAAACTTCCGATGGGATATTTCACTTCCGGCAATATTGGCAAGATCAGTTCTGTCCTCAGTACCGACATGGTGTTCATTGAAGAAGTCGCTATGAGTACGCTGGGAAACATGATGAGCTATCTGCTGTCCTCGCTGGTTTTGCTGGCGTTCATGTTTTATCTGAATTGGCAGCTTGGCTTGATCGCTGCGATAGTTACTATTTTGGCATGGCTGGTATCTAAGGGAATGAACAAAGTTTCCCTACGAGAAGCAGCAGGCCGTCAGGAGCAGAGTGAACGGCTGACCGATGCGGTGCTGTCTTTTGTGGAGGGCATTGGTGTTATTAAGAGCTATAACCTGCTTGGAGAAAAATCCGAAGAACTGTCCGGCAATTTCAAGCGTTCCAGAAATACATCGCTTGACTTTGAACGAAAAATGACCCCGTGGACAATGGGGCTGAATATCCTTTACGGTATTGGTATTGCGGCAATTTTCGGCCTGTCTATTGTGTTGGAACAGAGCGGTGCGCTTTCTTTGGCTTATGTGTTGAGTGTTCTGCTATTTGTATTTGATCTTTTTGGCCCGTTGAAGGCTCTCTATGGAGAAGCATCCAGACTAACCGTTATGAACGCTGCCCTTGATCGTATTGAAGCGGTATTGGATGAACCGGAACTTTCCGACAACGGCAAGCAGCATATTCCGGCTCAGGCACAGCCGGGACAGCCGGAAGTCCTGTTCAACGATGTTACATTTGCTTATCAGGATAAAGAGGTTCTGCATCATATCAGTTTTGCCATGAAGAAAAATTCTATGACAGCGCTGGTTGGACCGTCCGGTAGCGGTAAGTCCACCATTGCAAACTTGCTGGCGCGACTTTGGGATGTAAAATCCGGCAATGTGACGATAAGGGGCGTGGATATTCGCAATGTACCTCTGTCGGAATTGATGGATCAGATCAGCATGGTATTCCAGCGCGTGTATCTGTTTCAGGACACCATTTACAACAATATCATCATGGGAAAGCCGGATGCTACGGAGGAAGAAGTCTATGAGGCTGCCAGAAAAGCCCGCTGCTATGATTTCATTATGGCTTTGCCCGACGGATTCCAAACGGTGGTTGGTGAGGGCGGTGCAACACTTTCCGGCGGCGAAAAACAGCGTATTTCGATTGCCCGCTGTATTCTGAAAGACGCGCCTATTGTCATTTTGGATGAAGCTACCGCAAGTGTAGATACGGACAATGAAAGCTATATTCAGGAGGCTATTTCCGAATTGGTGAAGGGAAAGACCCTGCTTGTAATCGCTCACCGCCTAAATACCATCCAGAACGCCGATCAGATTTTAGTTATAGACAACGGCCAGATTGCACAGCAAGGAACCCATGAGGAACTTTTGAAACAGCCTGGTATCTATCAGGATTTTGTCAATATCCGAAAGAGTGCGGCTGGCTGGAGTCTTGCTTAATGACGAAAGGAGCTGCCTATGAAACTTCATACTGCCGGAGAGGATTATTTGGAGGCCGTGCTTATACTTCAAAAGAAGCTCGGTATGGTGCGTTCCGTGGATGTTGCTCGGTACATGGAGGTTTCAAAACCCAGCGTTTGTTACGCAGTAGGAACTTTACGAGAGGGCGGCTTTTTGACAACAGACGAAAACCATTATCTACACCTGACCGATCTTGGCCAGGAGGTGGCTGAAAAAATCTACGAGCGCCATTGTTTTTTAACGAAGCAACTTATATCTATAGGCGTTGATCCTGAAACGGCGGAGGCTGATGCCTGCCGGATTGAACATGATATTAGCGCAGAAACCTATGAACGGCTGAAAGAATTAGTCACGAAAGAATAATTAGATAGCGTATGAACCTGCCCCGACTACGGGGAAAGAAAAAAACCGTTGGTTGGGGCAGGTGATTTTGCGCGCCTATTTTAAGTTATTACCCTAACGGCGGTTTTGAGAAATCAGAGCCGCCGTTTCTTTGCGTTTACACAAACCAATGACGACTTGCAGGGACACGGTAGCCGATGGGAGGTTATTTTGCCGTGTCCTTTTCTCTTTTTCGCAGCATCCATGATCTGCACCAGCTAAAAAAAGCGTAGCCCCTCCATTGGAGCAGTCGGGCTTTGAACGTGAAATTAAACAGTACATAACCGAAAATATATTTTCGTGCGCTTGTGCGGCCTTGTGTCGCGCAGGCGCATTTTGCTTTCCAGACTTCGAGACAAAGTGTCCCGAGGTGCGGTGCCGTTCTCCGCCGTTACTCCATTTCGTTTCCGACCAACCCCGAACAAACTGAAATGGAGGATTTTACGATGACTACTATCAATTTGAAAGATATTTATTATTGGTACACGCAGGATCAGCTTATCGAAGTTTCTGACGAGGTGGCCGAGGTATTCAAGGCCGATGCCCGCTATGAGATGGCCTATCAGCGGCGGCTCTCCCGGCACAAGGCGCAGTATTCTCTGGACTGCGATGACGGGATTGAGTATTCCGCTTGCCTGCATGAGCCGACCCCGCAGGAGCTCCTTGAACGAATGGAAACCTTTCTTCGTCTGTGGAACGCTCTCAATTCTCTGCCGGAGATTCAGGGCCGCAGAATTGACGCACATATCATTCTTGGCAAGTCGATTAAGGAAATTGCCGAGGCCGAGGGCGTACATGAGGAGTCTATTCGCCAGTCGATCAAGCGTGGCCTTGAACGCATGAAAAAAACTTTTTGATTTTTTCATCTTAACCCACTTGGAATTGATGAAAAAATGTCTCGGTTTATGAGAGGAGGTTTTCTTCCTAACGCAAGGGAATAACGGCAGCCCTGAGTAAGTACAGGGAGCCAGACAGTGGGTGTGCAGTGACATCTCCTAAAAGAGATTGAACGAACAACACCAACACTGTAAATGGGCCCGGTCATCCCAAGCCCATGATCCGGCGCTGAACAGGTTGGCTGCCTGTTCCTCCGGGCTTGTCGCTTTACTTGCGTTGAGAGCGCCGCACAGAAAATAACGATTGTCTTTGGACAGGCCAAGTAAATATGTACGGCGCTCTCTAATATTCAAAAACTATAATAAACCTCGAGACAAAGTGTCCCAAGGTGGAGTAAGGCAACAGGCCAGCATCCCGGTGGTGCTGGCCTGTTGCGTTTCCCCACCAAACAGCGGGGGGCGTTCTATCAATCTGCGAAGGAGGTTTACCGTGAAATTAACTACACAGGAACTTGAACAAATGAGAAGCGTTGACATTGGCGCGGTGGCTGCCGAGTCCCTGCCTGATGTGAGCGGTATGACCTTTGACAATGCGCTTTCCCGAAAGGAGCGCATCTCTCGATTTTTGCAGACTGTCAAAAATCCATACTGCTTTTGCATCGGTGGTGTTGGCGTGAAAATTGAATTTGCTGAAAGCGGGCCATCTCTCCAAGATAAGCTGACGGATTTCCTGCTGCGGCAAAGAAGCGGGCTGTAACTTCGGTTACAGCTCGTTTTGCTTCTTCGAGACAAAGTGTCCCGAAGCGGAGGCATCCTTGTTGTCCTCCCCGGACAGAGTTATAATATAAGTGTAATGTGATAGGGAAGGAGGAACAATGGCACGAGCAAAAAACAGAGGGTATCAGCAGAGTTTCTCTCCCTCTTACACAATCCGCCGCTGGCGGCTGGGCATCTATATCCGGCTTTCAAAGGAAGATTTGAAAAAAGGAAAAGACGATAGCAACAGCGTAAAGAACCAGCGTGACCTACTGAACGATTTTTACCGACGAAACATTGACGAGTTTGAAAGCATCACGGAATATGTGGATGATGGTCATACTGGAACGGACGCCAACCGTGAAGATTTTCAACGGCTCTTGGCGGATGTCATGAGTGGTAAAATCAACTGCGTTATAGTAAAAGACCTGTCCCGCTTCGCACGAAATTATAGCGATGCCGGAAGTTTGATCGATAACCTGTTTGTTCAAATGGGTGTTCGCTTTATCAGCCTTGCTGAGAATGTGGACAGCTACAAGAACCCCGACAGCGTTTCAAATATCATCGTTCCCATTACAAACGTGATGAACGATAATTACTGCTATCAGACTTCCAAAAAGATCCGGCAGGTATTTGACTACAAGCGGCGCAACGGCCAGTATATCGGAGCATTTGCTCCTTACGGCTATGTAAAGCACCCAAAGGACAAGCACAGGCTGATTGTTGATCCCGATGCTGCTGAAAATGTCAAACTCATTTTCACAATGCTTATTCAAGGGTCATCAAAACGTGCTATCGCGCTGTACCTGAACGAACACGGCGTACCGAGCCCCTCGGCTTACAAGGTACAAAAGGGCTTGCCTGTTTCGACAAGAGGGTATGACGATCCTATGTGGGGAGTCCGCATGATCCACTCCATTCTTACCAATCCGACCTACACCGGGGATTTAGCCCAAGGCCGAAGCCGGGTGAAAAGCTACAAGGTACACCAGATTGAAGCTGTTCCCCGTGAGGAATGGGTAGAAGTCGCTGGAACGCATGAGGCCATTATCGACTATGAAACTTTCGATAAGGTACAGGCTCTCTTACAGCGTGATACCCGTACTTCCCCGAAAGGCCGTGAGGTACATTTATTCAGCGGCTTTCTGAAATGTGCCGATTGCGGGCGGGCCATTACCCGATGCGTTGGCAAGAACAACAATGTATATTATTCTTGCTCAACCTACAAGAACCGTTCCCGGACAGCCTGCACCATGCACTCAATCAAGCATGAACGGCTGGAGGCTGCTGTTTTGTTCGCTGTACAGCATCAGGTACATTTGGCTGTTTCCTACTCGGAAATCGTCACGCAGATCAATTCCGCTCCAATCAAAAAAAGCCAGTCTTACCGACTGGACGATCTGATAGCTGCAAAAGAGCGGGAACTGACAAAGATAACACGCTACAAGCAATCTCTTTATCAGGACTGGAAAGACGGTGAAATCACCCAGCAGGAATACCGGGATATGAAGGCTGACTATGAACGGCAGACTTCTGATATTTCCGCGGTGCTTACCCGGCTGAACGCTGAACGCGCAGAACTGGCAAACGGTGTGGACAACGAGCATCCTGCACTGGTAGCCTTTATGAAGTATCAGAACATTGAAGCCCTCAACCGTGAAATCTTGGTTGAACTTGTGGACTATATCAAGGTCTATGAAAACGGCAATATCAGCGTGAAATTCAAATTTGCTGACGAGCTCCGCAAGATTGCCGAGTACATTGAAATCAACACTACGGAAGATACCGCAGTAGCGGGCTAACCCCCGCTACAAACCCCTTTGACAGTGTGTTTTCCTAATAGGCGCTAATCATATGCAGAGGAGAACTTGATCTTTATAATGAATCAATCAACGCGAATTTATTTACAATAAATCCAGCAACAAGAAATCCGGATAGTGAAGCTCTTATTAGCCGGAACGAGAAAATGTTACAGACATTGCAAAAGGAAAATATCAACTATTCGCTTTTGGAAGAAGAACTATTGCCGCTTTATAATGAGTTTATTCCGGCATATAGAAATGCTGTAAAGAATTATACAGCAATGTATAATCAAAAGAGTTATTCTAATATGAATTTGTGGAGTGCTTTTTCTCGTAGTGAAAGCGAAGCAAATGTAAATGGTATTAGTTATAGTGTTGAGTTGGAATCTTTTTATGATTCGTTCAACTGGCGTGAATTTAAGTAATTGACAGTTGGAATATATAAAAGGAGATAGAGATTATGTACCTGAAAGCAACTTTAGTCACCATTGCAGGCTGGTTCATCGGCCTGCTGCTGGATGCAAACATCGATTTCGGTGACCCAATGGGTTTCCTCAGTCTGCGCATCCTGTTTCCCATCTTGGCCATGGGACTGTGCATCCTGCATGAGCTGAGACACGGCAGCAGCCGCTAATCTGCAAAATTTGCGGCTCACACGCCTAAATTTGTGCATTTTCACAGTAAAAACGGATATTTTTATTGCAAAAACGCTTGCAATGTACGGCAATGCGTGATATACTATCAGTGTAAGATGATAAGTAACCGTAAGGAGTGGCCAAGTGCCACTCCTTACGCTTTGCTCGGAGAAAATTTTTCAGTAAGGAGGGACGGCTTTGCAGGCAAAGCAGATCGTAGCCCGCGTAGAGGAACTGGTAAAGCCTTTGTGTGAACAGGCTGGTGTTTCCCTGTGGGATGTGGAGTTTGAAAAAGAGGGCGGACAGTACATGCTGACCGTCACCGTGGATCGACCGGAGGGTGTCAACATTGACCAGTGCGAGCAGGTTTCGCGCGCGCTTGATCCCATGCTGGATGAAAAGGAATTTGACGATATGCCGTCCTATACGCTGTGCGTTTCCTCGGCAGGTATGTCGCGCCGCCTCAAGCGTCCGGAGCATTTCCAGGCGTTTATGGGTCAGACCGTCGAAGTAGGCTTTTACAAGCCGATGAACGGCATGAAGCAGATCGAGGGCACACTCGCCGGCTATGACAACGGTGCCGTAACGCTGGAAGTGAACGGCGAGCAGACCGTATACGAACCCAAAGACATTGCCGCAGTTCGACTGGCGGTAGAGATATAAGAAGGAGCTGAATAGGAAAAAATGGTTAACGCAGAATTTTTTGACGCGCTGGAACAGCTGGAAAAGGAAAAAGGCATTCCGGTAGACTATATGCTTGACCGTGTAGGTCAGGCGCTGATCACCGCCTACAAGCGCGATAACGACGGCATGACCGACAATGTTTATGTTGAGCCGGACCGCGACAAGAAGACCATTCACATGTTTGTCCGCAAGACGGTTGTCAAGGCGGAGGATCTGTACGAGCCGTACGAGGAGATTACTCTCGAGGAGGCTGCCGAGTACAAGAATAACCCGATGGTAGGCGATATCATTGATATCGACATCCCGACCAAGTCCTTCGGCCGCATTGCTGCCCAGACTGCAAAGCAGGTTATCATTCAGGGCATCCGCGAGGCAGAGCGCGGCATGGTTATCTCCGAGTTCGAGAGCAAGGAGCACGAGATCCTGAACGGCGTGGTTGCCCGCATTGATCCGCGCTCCGGCACCGCTTATCTGGATGTTGTTTCCGGCGGTGAGAAGAGCGAGGCTGTTCTGGCCGCTTCCGAGCAGGTGCGCGGTGAGGTTCTGACCGAGGGTCAGCGCCTGAAGGTTTATCTCATCGAGGTTCGCCGCGGCACCCGCGGCCCGCAGGTCGTTGTTTCCCGCACCCATCCGGGTCTGGTTAAGCGTCTGTTTGAGCTGGAGGTGCCGGAGATCCACTCCGGTATCGTCGAGGTCAAGTCCATCGCGCGTGAGGCAGGCAACCGCACCAAAATCGCTGTTGTTTCCCACGATGAGAACGTCGATCCGATCGGCGCATGCGTTGGTACCCGCGGTGCGCGTGTTGCCAACATCACCGGCGAGCTGAACGGCGAGAAGATCGACATCATCAAGTGGAACGAGGATATGGCGCAGTTTGTTTCTGCGGCACTCGCTCCGGCTGATGTTATCAATGCCACCATGCAGGCAGACAACAAGTCCTGCCGTGTCATCGTTCCGGACGATCAGCTGTCGCTTGCTATCGGCAAGGAAGGCCAGAACGCGCGTCTGGCTGCCAAGCTGACCGGCTGCAAGATCGATATCGCTCCTGAGTCTCAGGGCGAATAAGCAAGCGGAGGTGCGGCAGAATATGGTACAGAAGAAGATTCCCATGCGGCAGTGCCTCGGCTGCCGTGAAATGTTCCCGAAACGGGAGCTGATCCGCGTGGTGCGTTCGCCGGAAGGCGAGCTTTCGCTGGATTTCAAGGGCAAGGCACCTGGCCGCGGCGCATATCTGTGCGGCAAGCCGGAATGTCTGAAAAAGGCCCGCAAGAGCCGTGCGATCGAGCGTGCGCTCAGTGTAGAGGTGCCCGAGTCGGTCTATGACCAGCTTGAGCAGCAGATGGAACAGGAGGGTGCAAATGGCAACTGATCCGGTTCTGAGAATGCTCGGTCTGGCACGCCGTGCTGGCAAGCTGGCCTACGGCGACGAGCTGGTGCGCGAAGCGTGCTTCGACCACAAGACCCGCTGTGTGTTCATCGCGGGTGATGCAGGCGCAAATGCAGCGAAAAAGGCCGCATTTTACGCCGATAAGGCCAATGTTCCGTGCGTGACGCTGCCGCACGGCAAGCTGGAACTCGGCAGCGCGATCGGCAAGGCAGGCTGCGCGATGTGCGCGGTAGCGGACATCGGTATGGCGGCAGCAGCCGTAAATAAGCTGGCGGAGCAGGATCCTGCATACGCCGAAGTGGCGCAGCAGCTTAGCGAAAAAAACGCAAAGATCCAGTCCCGCAGAGGCGTCAAAAAGCATAAGGATAAGGCGGAAAAGACCGAGGAAGCGCCGGTCAAGACCGAAAAATCGGCAGAGGAGAAGCCCAAGCGCACCTACCGCAAGCCGTCCGGCGAAAAGCGCCCGTTCCGCAAGGACGGCGAATATCGTCCGTATCGTAAGAACGACGGCGAGAAGCGCCCGTTCCGCAAGGACGGCGAATATCGTCCGTATCGTAAGAACGACGGCGAGAAGCGCCCGTTCCGCAAGGACGGCGACCGTCCGTATCGCAAGAACGATGGCGAGAAGCGCCCGTTCCGCAAGGACGGCGAATACCGTCCGTATCGCAAGAATGACGGCGAAAAGCGCCCGTTCCGCAAGGACGGCGAATACCGTCCGTATCGCAAGAACGACGGCGAGAAGCGCCCGTTCTGTAAGGACGGCGACCGTCCGTTCCGTAAAAGCAGCACAGGCAAGCCGAGCTTCAACAGCGGCAAGCGCAGCTTCCGCAATAAAACCTGATTCCCGCGCGAAGCGCGTATATAAATAGCAAAGCGCAGCTTTGCATCAAATGTGCGGGCTTTGCCCGTGCATTTGATACCAGAGCGGAGAAAAGTTTCGACACAGGAGGAACTTTTCGCAGCTTTGGACGTATCCGAACATTGTTCGGTACGTCCTCTCTCGTTCAAAACCGTGGTTTTGAACGAAGTGTGTAAGGAGGTTATTGCCCATGGCATTAGACAATAAATATCGGGTACACGAGGTCGCAAAGGACTTCGGCGTATCCACCAAGGAGATCACCGAAATCCTGACGAAGTATCGCTCTGCACCGAAGAACCACATGCAGGTGCTTGACGATACCGACCTGTCGGTCATTTTCGAGTATCTCACCCAGCATAATCAAGTAAGTGACATGGAAGGTACGCTGAACGCACAGGGCGCATCCCGCAAGAAGCCGGAGCAGTCCAAGGCGGAAACCAAACAGCAGACCGAGTCCAAGAGAGAGGAGCCTATCGTGCAGCAGCAGCCGACACAGAGCAAGGTTAAGCAGGTTCACCGCATTGATACCCGCGGCACCGGCGACGTAAACCTTGCAAAATATGATGATCATGTAGATAAGCTGGTTGACGCAAAGGCCGAGCGAATGGAGTCCAAGGGCAGCAAGAAGCAGAAGCTGACCAAGAAGTCCGACCAGCGCTCCAAGCCGTTCGGCAACAAGCGCCGTCAGGAGGAGCAGGAGAAGATGCGCCGCCTGCAGCGTCAGCAGCAGATGGCAGCACTTAAGAAGATTCCGGTAAAGGTAATGATCCCGGAGGAGATTTCCGTCGGTGAGCTGGCTTCCCGTATGAAGCGCACCGCAGCGGATGTTATCAAGGGTCTCATCAAGCTGGGCGTTATGGCGTCCATCTCCGAGGTGATCGACTACGATACCGCAGCCATCGTTGCAGAGGAAATGGGCTGCAAGGTGGAGAAGGAAGTACACGTTACCATCGAGGAGCAGCTGTTCGATGAGCACGAGGACAAGGAAGAGGAGCTGCAGCCGCGCGATCCGGTCGTTGTTGTTATGGGCCACGTTGACCACGGCAAGACCTCTCTGCTCGACGCGATCCGCAAGACCAAGGTCATCGAGGGCGAGGCCGGCGGCATTACCCAGCACATCGGCGCATACCGCGTTAAGATTGGCGGCAAGCCGATCACCTTCCTCGATACCCCGGGTCACGCTGCGTTTACCTCCATGCGTGCACGCGGTGCGCAGGTAACCGATATTGCTATTCTGGTCGTAGCAGCCGATGACGGCGTTATGCCGCAGACCATCGAGGCGATCAACCACGCCAAGGCAGCAAACGTGCCGATCATCGTTGCCGTAAATAAGATCGACAAGCAGGGTGCAAACCCGGATCGTGTGCTCCAGCAGCTCACCGAGTACGAGCTGGTACCGGAGGAGTGGGGCGGTCAGACCATCGTCTGCAACATCTCCGCAAAGTTCGGTCAGGGCATTGACAACCTGCTCGAAATGGTACTGCTGACTGCTGAAATGGCTGACCTCAAGGCAAACCCGAACCGCAAGGCGCACGGTACCGTCATCGAGGCAAAGCTGGATAAGGGCCGCGGTCCGGTTGCAACCCTTCTGGTACAGAACGGCACCCTGCATGCAGGCGATACCGTTATCGCGGGTACCTCTGTCGGCCGCGTTCGCGCAATGACCAACGACGACGGCAAGAAGATTGAGTCCGCAGGCCCGTCCGTTCCGGTCGAGATCATCGGTTTGGCTGAGGTTCCGGGTGCAGGCGACATCTTTGACGCCGTAGACGACGAGAAGATGGCTCGTGAGCTGGTTGAGCAGCGCAAGGACAAGGAGAAGGAAGAGCGCAACAAGCTGTTCCACAAGGTAACGCTCGATAACCTGTTCGATTCCATCCAGCAGGGCGAGATGAAGGAGCTGAATATCATCGTCAAGGCAGACGTTCAGGGCTCTGTCGAGGCGGTTCGTTCCTCTCTCGAGAAGCTGACCAACGAAGAGGTTCGCGTGCGCGTTATCCACGGTGCCGTTGGCGCCATCAACGAGTCCGACGTTATGCTGGCTGCCGCTTCCGGCGCGATCATTGTTGGCTTTAACGTTCGTCCGGACCGCACCGCTACCGACTCCGCTGCACAGCAGGGCGTTGATATGCGTATGTACCGCGTTATTTATGATGCCATCGAGGAGATGGAGCAGGCCATGAAGGGCATGCTCGAGCCGAAGTTCAAGGAAGTTGTTCTCGGCCACGCAGAGGTTCGTCAGGTGTTCAAGATCACCGGCGCAGGTGCGGTTGCAGGCTGCTATGTACAGGACGGCAAGATTCAGCGTAACGCTGAGGTTCGCGTAGTCCGTGACGGCATCGTATTCCACGAGGGCCACCTGAATACCCTCAAGCGCTTCAAGGACGATGTGAAGGAAGTTGCAACCTCTTATGAGTGCGGCATGAGCATCGAGAACTACAATGATATCAAGGAAGGCGATATCATTGAGTGCTTTGTTATGGAAGAAGTGAAGCGGTAAAACCGCTTCTTCTAAGGGGGACGCTGTCCCCCTTAGATACCGCCAAAGTTCCCGAGGAAACTTTGGCGGATATCCCCCTCGCCTTTGCATGGCAAAGGCGGTTCTGGACACGCGTCCAGAAGCAGTGGTATAAAAGTCCGGCGGAGCTGGACTTTTATGGGGGATTGAATCACGCACTGCGGTGCGTGTGAAAATGCTTATCGCATTTTCTGTACAAGCAGATTTTAATCAATCCTCAAAGGAGGAAAGTTATGTCTACTCGAATTGATCGTATTTCCGAAGAAGTGATGAAGGCTCTGGCAGAGGCGATGCGCTCTGTTAAGGACCCGCGTGTACAGGAGGCTATGGTTTCCGTGGTACACTGCGATGTTACCAACGATCTGCGTTATGCGAAGTGCTATATTTCCGTACTCGGCAGCGAGCAGCAGACCAAGGACGTGATGAAGGGCCTGAAGTCTGCGGCAGGCTGGCTGCGCCGCGAGGTTGGCCACAAGGTACAGCTGCGCTACGCGCCGGAGCTGGTATTTGAGCTGGATCAGTCCATCACCCACGGTGCACACATCTCCGAGGTGCTGCACGAGCTGAAAAATGAAGGCAAGCTGGGAGAGGAGGACGCAGAATGATCGTTGACGTTGCTGGCGCTGCTGCTGCGCTGCAGGCAGCGGACGACATTCTCATCCTGACTCACCGCAGACCGGACGGCGACACGGCAGGCTGTGCCGGTGCGCTCTGCCGCGGTCTGCAGCAGATTGGCAAGCGCGCATATATTCTGGAAAATCCGGAGATTACCAGGCGTTATGCGCCGCTGATCGTGCCGTATTATCCGCCGGAGGATTTCGTTCCGGCGTATGTGGTTTCGACTGATATCGCTGAGGAGAAGCTGTTTCCGGACACGGCCGAGCCGTACAAGGGCAAGGTCGATTTGGTCATTGACCATCACGGCTCGAACGACGGCTTCGGCAAAAAAAACCTCATCCGGCCGGATGCAGGCGGCTGTGCCGAGGTGCTGTACGATGTGCTGACCGCGCTCGGCGTTAAGTTCACGGCCGACATTGCAGAGTGCATTTATATCGGTGTTTCGACCGATACGGGCTGCTTTAAGTTCTCGAATACGACCGCGCATTCGCATGCGGTAGCGGCGGCCTGCCTGACTGCCGGTATCGACGGCGGTGAGATCAACCGCGTGCTGTTTGAGACCAAATCGCGTCCGCGTTTTGAGATGGAGCGCATTGTATTTGATACGATGGAGTTCCACGAGAACGGCGCGATCGCGGTTGCCGTGCTCTGGCGCAGGGATATCGACCATGCAGGCGCGGATATGGACGATCTGGACTCGATTGCATCGCTCACGCGCCAGATTGAGGGCGTACAGATCGGCATCACGCTGACCGAGAAGCCGGACGGTACGGTTCGCGTTTCCGTCCGCACCACCAAGGAGATGGACGCGGCTGCTATCTGCAAGAAGGTCGGCGGCGGCGGTCATGTCCGTGCGGCAGGTGCAAGCTTCACCTGCCGCATGGCGGAAGCCAAGGCTGCTATGCTGAAGGCGGCAGAGGAGCAGTTTCATGCAGCAAAGTGACCTGAACGGCATCCTGCTGATGAACAAGCCGCAGGGCTTTACCTCACATGACGTGGTAGCCAAGCTGCGCGGCATTCTGCATACGCGCAGGATCGGTCACGGCGGCACACTGGACCCGATGGCGACCGGTGTTCTGCCGGTATTTGTCGGCGGTGCGACCAAGGCGGCCGATTTTGCCGCAGCGCAGGATAAGGAATACGTTGCCGGGTTTACGCTCGGCTACTGCACAGATACGCAGGATGTCACCGGCGAAATGCTCCAGACCAGCGAACGCTATGCCGCGGAATACGCAGTAAAGCAGATGGTGCGGCGCTTTATCGGTCCGCAGCAGCAGGTGCCGCCCATGTACTCGGCGGTCAAGGTGAACGGCCAGAAGCTGTACGACCTGGCCCGCAAGGGCAGGGAAGTCGAGCGTCCGGCACGCGATATCATTGTGCACGAAATGGACCTGCTCGACTTCGATGAGAATGCCCAGAAGGGCACGCTGCGGTGTAAGGTCAGCAAGGGCACCTACGTCCGCACACTGGTCAATGACCTTGGCGAAAAGCTGGGCACGCTGGCCGTGCTGCACAGTCTGGAGCGCACCCGTTCGGGCGCGTATGAGCTGGCGCAGTGCCATACCTTTGCCGAGTGTGAGCAGGCAATGGCAGAGGGCACCATGCAGCAGCTTCTGCTGCCGACCGACAGCCTGTTTACCGATAGACCCGCCGTTTCGCTCACCGACGAGGGCGCAGAGCGCATTGCGAGAGGTGCAGTTGTGTTTCCGCGCCAGACCGACAGTCTGCCGGAGACCGCAGATACCATCTGCCGTGTGTACCATCAGGACAGGTTCCTTATGCTCGGTCAGGTGAGAGAGCTGGATAAGGGTGGTTTAGGTCTGTTTGTATACAAAAACTTTCGATAAGTTTTTTGCATACAAACAGAAATGGAGAATTGAAAATGGAAAATGGATAATGAAGGTATCGCGCCTTGCGCGATGATTTAATAAGCGCAAAGCGCCGCATTCATTCTCAATTCTCAATTTTCAATTATCAATTTTTTTCAGGGGGATTCCCTTATGATAGAAGTTACAAAGCCGCGTGCCATCGCGCTCGGCTACTTTGACGGCGTGCATCTGGGGCATCGGGCGCTCATGCAGCGTGCGGTCGAGCGGGCCAAGCAAATCGGCGGCACGAGTGCGGTTTTTACGTTTGATGTGCATCCGGATTCGGTCGTTATGGGCCGTCAGGTGCCGCTGCTGACCGCAAATGCATATCGCACCGAGGAGATCAAAAAGCTCGGCGGTGTGGACGAGGTTATTTTCGGTCACTTTGACCATGAAATGCAGCACATGGACTGGCGCGACTTTATCCACAAGCTGCTCATCGGTCGCTTTAACGCGGGTTGGATCATCTCGGGGCGCAATAACCGTTTCGGCTATAAGGGGCAGGGCAACGCAGAAGGCATGGCTATTGAGTGTGAAAAGGCCGGCATCGGCTATGACTGCATTGAGGATGTCAAGATTGGCGGCATTGTGGTGTCCTCCACCTATATTCGTCAGCTGATTTCGCAGGGCGATATGGAAGGTGCGGCTAAGTTTCTCGGTCATCCGTATACGGTTTCCGGTATTGTGGAGCACGGACGGCGTGTGGGAACCAGCGTTCTGCAGGTGCCGACGGTCAATCTGCGTCTGCCGACCGAAATGGCGCTGCCGCCGTACGGTGTGTACGCAACCCGCGTTTTGGTGGACGGACAAAGCTATATCGCAGCGACCAATATCGGTGTAAAGCCGACATTTTTAGACGGCGGTGCACCGACCATCGAGCCGCATCTGCTTGACTTTGCGGGCGATCTGTACGGCAAGATGATCCATGTGGAGCTGCATAAGTTCCTGCGTCCGGAAATGCAGTTTGAATCGGTGGAGGCGCTCAAGACCGCCATCGAGGAAAATGTGCAGCAGACCAGAGACTTTTTCGCGGAATGAGAAAAGGCGATATCGCGGTTGAACGCGGTATCGCCTTTTGCGTTATGCAGAATGGAAAATTGAGAATGGAAAATTAACGTAACAATTTCATTTGTTCATTATAAAGTGGTGCAAATCGGATAGACGGCGGTGTGAGGAAGCTGGAGTCAAGAGGATGGAAACCTTGGTGTCCATCCTTTTGTCCTCACGAAGTGAAAAAGGGCGGAAAAAAGCCGCCTGATGAATCAGACGGCGATTTTCCCTCAAAGAGCAGGTAAAGAGTAAAGAAAGAAAAAAGAAAAAAAGAGAGCAAATGAAATATAAAAACCAATGTGGTTGTTGGTTATTGTCGATTTGTTGTGTTCCTTAGAACAATTATTATTATAGTCGTTTTAGATAAAAATGCAATAGATTTTTTGTTTAATGTTCCAGAGAAAATGCGAAAGTTTTTGTGCATATATCACAAGAATAACCTCTGTAAATTGTAGGTAAACACAAAGTAAAGGGAAAACAAGCCGAAATCTCAAAAAATCCGGCGGAAGCGGGAACGATTTGCCGCTGCAAAACGTGTTGGTGGTGAAAGGAGAAGAGAGCAATGCAGACAAAACTCAGGTCGGACACATTTCTGCAGCAGGCGATGGACACCTGCGGCGACGCGGTCTACCGATTAGCTTTGTGCAGACTGAACAGCCGTGCGGACGCAGAGGACGTCTATCAGGAAGTCTTTCTCCGGCTGCTGCGGGACGACACCGATTTCCGCGACACCGAGCATCTGAAAGCATGGCTGCTGCGCGTAACGCTCAGCCGGTGCACCGATCTTCGCCGCTCGGCGTGGTTTAAGCGCACCGCACCGATGGAAGCCGCCGCGGATGCTGCCGCTCCGGAACCGGAAAGCAGCAGCGAGCTGTGGCAGGCGGTACACGCACTGCCGGACGATCAGCGAATCGCGGTGTGGCTGCACTATGTGGAGGGCTACCGCACAGAGGAAATCGCGGAAATGGTCGGATGCCGTCCGGCAACGGTACGCACGCGGCTGTATCGCGCAAGAAAGCAATTAAAGCTGGATTTGGAGGGATCTTACGATGAAGAACAACTGGAACGAACTGAAGGACATCAAGGCTCCGCAGGAGCTCAAGGAGCGAACGCTGGCAGCAGCTCGTGAGGCGCGTAAGCTGACGAACGAACCGCTGCATGCGGTGCCGCGCCATCCGTGGGGAATGGCAAAGCGCCTTCTGGCGGCAGCCTGCGCGTTCGGTATTGTGCTGGGCGGTACGGCGGTTTATCGCATGCATAATGGCACCGCGCAGACCGGCAGTGCAGTCGTAGCGGATGCCATCAGTCACACATTCGGCTTTGCAGCCTATGCCGCCGACACCGGCGAGCTGCGTCAGCCGAAGGACAGCAAAATCGTGTTCGACACCGGCAGCGGCGCAGACGATCCGGAAAAGGGTTTTTACTCCGGCTGTCTGTTCAAAGTCACCGGCGAGAATATCAAAACCATATCCGCGACCATCGACAAGGGCGCAGTCTACCGCGCGAAAACCGTCAAGGATACATCGGCCGACCGTGACGAGTGGGTGCGCTCGATGCATCAGGGCACCAACCCCGAACTCGACGGTGCAGACCGGATCATGGTCTGGGGCAGTGACGAGATGCATATGTACGCCGACCTGTGCTGGAAGCTGGACAACGGCTTCACCGACGAGTACGACCCGGACGCCGGCTACGGTCTGTGGCTGCCCAGCCAGCCGGAAACTACGGACGATGATCTGCAGGATTCGTGGCACGCGGCCGTGGACGGTTTTGAGGGCGCAAAGCTGACCGTTACCATCACCTTTACTGACGGCTCGGAGCAGACCCGCTCGATGACGCTGCACACCGGCAAGCTGGGCGTGGAATACAAGGACGATACGTCCGGTCCGAGCCTTACCGGCGAAGTGCTGACCGATGAGCAGGCCGCAGCGGAAGGCTATATCTATGGCGTCTATGCGGATATTGAGTAATTGAAGATATGTGCCGTTCGTTCAAAATCATCAAAAATTAGTATAGTGCATGAAAATTTCCTCTGAATCTTGTGTTCAGAGGAAACTTTTTTGCGGAAAAATGGGAATATACCTTGAAAAATACGGTGTTATCGCATAAAATAGAAGAAGTTTAGTTCGTAAATGAGGCGAAAGTATGCTCAACATTGTTTTGGTCGAGCCGGAGATCCCGCAGAACACCGGCAACATTGCCCGCACCTGTGCGGCGACAGGCTGTGTGCTGCATCTGGTCGAGCCGCTCGGCTTTGCTATCGACGATAAGCGCATGAAGCGGGCCGGTCTGGATTACTGGCACCTGCTCGATGTGCGTATGTATAAAAATCTGGATGAATTTTTTGAGAAAAATCCGGACGGCCGCTACTTCTATGCGACAACAAAGGCACCGCACGCCTATCATGAGGTGGAATACTGCGACGGCGACTACCTGATGTTCGGCAAAGAGACCCGCGGTCTGCCGGAAGCGCTGCTCATCGAGCACCCGGAACGCTGCGTCCGCATTCCCATGAGAGAGGGCGCGCGCAGCCTTAATCTGTCTAACTCGGTCGCTGTTATTGTGTTTGAGGCACTGCGGCAGACCGGCTTTGAAAATCTGAGACTTGCGGGACCGTTTCCGCAGGCATAAAGGAGTAAAGAATGGAAAAGATTCATATTTTGACCGATTCCTCATCGGATATTCCGCACGATCTGGTAGAGGCGCACGGCATTGAGATCGTTCCGATCATGCTGACGCATGAGGGACGCAGCTTCCGCGAATATTACGACATCACATCTGAGGACTACTGCAGGCTGCTCGAGACCAGCAGCGAGATTCCCGGCACGGCCATGACTACGCCGACCGTATTCCTCGAGTCCTACAACCGTGCATTTGAGCGCGGCTGCACGCATCTGCTGGCAGTGCTCATCAACGGCGGCGGCTCGGGTACCTATCAGGCGGCCTGCCTTGCAAAATCCATGTTCGAGGAGGAGCAGGGTGAGGGCAAAATGACCATCGAGGTCATCGACTCCAAGACATACACCTATATTTACGGACACATTGTTGTCAAGGCTGCCGAAATGCGTGAGCAGGGCGAGAGCTTTGACGCGATCGTCAGCGTGGTAAAAAGCCGTCTTAACCGCGTGGAAGCCTACCTCGGTGTGTACAGCCTCAAGTTCCTCAAGAAGTCCGGCCGTATTTCGGGCGGCGCGGCCTTCGTGGGTGAGGCGCTCGGTCTCAAGCCCATCAGCCATGTGTATGACGGTGCGGTAAAGGTGTGTGACAAGGTGCGCGGTGAGAAGGCACTCGTTGCCGGAATGAGCAAAAAAGTCTCCGCCCGTGTGGTGCAGCCGGATAAGCAGACGGCTATCCTGCTCTACGGCGACGTACCCGCCGAGCGTCTGGATGAAATGGAAAAGCGTCTGCGTACCGAAATTGGATTCCGCGATGTGGAACGCGTAGCGATCGGTCCTTCGGTTCTGACAAATACTGGTCCGCTGGCGATGGCTGTAGCGTATTATGGAACGCCGCGGGATTGATGCAAAAATTGTGAATGTTGTTTAATATTTCGCAACTTTTTGGCGAAAAACGCAAAAATCCTCTAAAAGCGAGTTGGAATGTGATGATTTTCACAATTTTGCTTGCGAATGACACGAATTACGAGTATAATTCTGTATTGGAAACGGAATTATTTAAGTAATAAGTTCGTGCTTTTGTTCCTTATCGTAACTTTATAATACATCTTAAAGGAGAGGGATATTTATGCAGTATAACAAGAAGAGCGTTGAGGATATCGACGTATCCGGCAAGAAGGTAATTGCCCGCTGCGATTTTAACGTACCGCAGGACGAGAACGGCAACATCACCGACGACAAGCGCATCCGTGCTTCGCTGGAGACCATCAACTACCTGCTGGATCACAACGCTGCTGTAATCCTGTGCTCGCACCTCGGCCGTCCGAAGGGCGAAGTAAACATGAAGTATTCGCTGGCTCCGGTCGCTAAGCGTCTGGGCGAGCTGCTTGGCAAGGAAGTCAAGCTGGCAAAGGACGTTGTAGGCGAGGATGCTAAGAAGCTGGCCGCTGAGGTTAAGCCGGGCGAGGTCGTTCTGCTTGAGAATGTTCGCTTTGAAAAGGGCGAGACCAAGAACGACGCTGCGCTGGCAAAGGCTATGGCTGACATGGCTGACATTTACGTCAACGACGCATTCGGCACCGCACACCGTGCACACGCTTCCACCGCAGGCATCGCAGATTACCTGCCGGCTGTATGCGGTTTCCTGATCAAGAAGGAAATCTCCATCATGGGCAAGGCTCTGAGCGACCCGGCTCGTCCGTTCGTTGCAATCCTGGGCGGCGCTAAGGTTTCCGACAAGATCGGCGTTATCGAGAACCTGATTGACAAGTGCGACACCATCATCATCGGCGGCGGCATGGCCTACACCTTCTCCAAGGCAAAGGGCGGCGAGATCGGCACCTCTCTCTGTGAGGAAGACAAGATCGAGCTGGCACTCGGCCTGCTCAAGAAGGCTGCTGACAAGGGCGTTAAGCTGCTCCTGCCGGTTGATACCGTTTGTGCAGATCACTTCGGCGCGGACGCTGCTCCGGTCGTATACGAGGCTGGCAAGATCCCGGCTGACATGATGGGCATGGACATTGGCCCGAAGACCGTAGAGCTGTTCTCCGAGGCTGTCAAGGACGCAGGCACCGTTGTTTGGAACGGTCCGATGGGCGTATTCGAGTTTGACACCTTCGCAGTCGGCACCAAGGCTGTTGCCAAGGCAATCGCTGAGAGCAAGGCTGTTTCCATCATCGGCGGCGGCGACTCCGCAGCTGCTGTTGAGAAGCTGGGCTTTGCTGACAAGATGACCCACATCTCTACCGGCGGCGGCGCTTCTCTGGAGTTCCTCGAGGGTCTGGAGCTGCCGGGCATCGCATGCCTGCAGGACAAGTAAGTCCATTAGGAACGCTTTATATCGGAGCGCGTTCTGTTGAGCGCTCCGTATAAATACATAAAGATTTAAGACGGAAAAGTCCGTCCGAATGTTTGAAAGGGGTAAAACCAACATGAATCGCAGATATCGTAAGACCATTATCGCCGGCAACTGGAAGATGAACAAGACTCCGGCAGAGGCTAAGGCTCTGATCGAAGAGATGAAGCCGCTCCTGTCCAAGACCAAGTGGTGCGAGATGGTTCTTTGCGTACCGTTTACCGATATTCAGGCTGCTGTAAAGGCTGCTAAGGGCTCCAAGATTGCAATCGGCGCTGAGAACATGCACTTCGAGAAGTCCGGCGCTTTCACCGGCGAGATCTCCGCTGACATGCTCAAGGAGCTGGGCGTTAAGTACGTTATCATCGGCCACTCCGAGCGCCGTCAGTACTTCAACGAGACCGACGAGGCTTGCGGCAAGAAGGTTCAGGTCGCTCTCGAGAACGGTCTGCGCCCGATCCTGTGCGTAGGCGAGTCTCTGACCGAGCGCGAGCAGGACGTTACCATGGAAGTTATCCGCAAGCAGATCAAGATCGCTCTGCAGAACGTAGCTGTTGAGGACATTAAGAAGGTTGTCATCGCTTACGAGCCGATCTGGGCAATCGGTACCGGCAAGACCGCTACCGCAGAGCAGGCTAACGAGGTTTGCTCCGCTATCCGTGACTGCCTGCGCGAGAAGTACGGCGCACGCGCTGCACGCGGCATCACCATCCAGTACGGCGGCTCTATGAACGCGAAGAACGCTTCCGAGCTGCTGGCTCAGCCGGACGTTGACGGCGGCCTGATCGGCGGTGCCTCCCTGAAGAGCGCTGACTTCGCTACCATCGTAGAAGCAGCTAACCAGTAAGATAAGGATACGGGAAAGGGAAACGCTCCCTCACCGTTTTGCGGAGGGGGACATGGTGCATATCGTGTCCCCTTTTATTCTCTTATCGTTCGCTTCTGTAAAGGAGTTTTATCAGTATGAAAAAAACCACTATGCCGGGCATGCCGGAGGTAGAGGTAGTCGAGATCAAGACTTCCGCACCGGTTAATGTTCTGGCAGATCCGGCTCCTGCAAAAAAGCCGGCGGCAAAGCGTACTCGCAAGACCGCTGCTAAGACTGCCGAGGAGAAAAAGCCGGCAGCAAAGCGCGGCCGCAAGCCCAAGGCAGCCGCCGCTGCTGCCAAGAAGGCAGAGGGCCCGAAGAAGCCGACCGCTCTGATTATCATGGACGGCTTCGGTCACCGCGAGGAGACCAAGGGCAACGCCATCGAGGCTGCTAAAAAGCCGAATCTCGATAAGATTTTCGCAGAGAACCCGCTCACCTATATCGGTGCATCCGGTCTGGACGTTGGTCTGCCGGACGGCCAGATGGGCAACTCCGAGGTTGGCCACACCAACATCGGTGCAGGCCGCATTGTATATCAGGAGCTGACCCGCATCACCAAGGCCATCCAGGACGGCGATTTCTTCGAGAATCCGGCTCTGATGAGCGCTATCAACCAGTGCAAGTGGTTCGATTCCACCCTGCACATTTTCGGTCTGCTGTCTGACGGCGGTGTGCATTCCCACATTGACCACATGTTTGCACTGCTCGAGCTGGCACGCCGCAATGGTCTGCGCAAGGTTTGCTTCCACTGCTTCATGGACGGCCGCGACACGCCGCCGCAGTCCGGTATCGAGTATATCGACCGCCTGCAGGCCAAGATCGACGCTGTCGAGGTCGGCTGCATTGCAACCGTATCCGGCCGTTACTACGCAATGGATCGTGATAACCGCTGGGATCGCGTACAGAAGGCGTACAACGCTATCGCACTCGGCGAAGGCGAGCACGCTGCTACCGCACACGAGGCTATGGAGCAGTCCTACGCAAACGGCGTAACCGACGAGTTCGTTGTTCCGGTTATCGTTACCGAGGGCGCGACCGTCAAGGACGACGACGCGATCATCTTCGCAAACTTCCGCCCCGACCGTGCGCGTGAGATCACCCGTGCATTCGTTGATCCGGAATTCACCGGCTTTGAGCGCGTACAGCCTAAGATCCACTACGTCTGCATGACGCAGTATGATGCTACTATTCCGGGCGTGGAAATCGCCTTCAAGCCGCAGAGCCTGAAGAACACGTTCGGCGAATATATCTCCGATCTGGGTATGACCCAACTCCGCATTGCCGAGACCGAGAAGTACGCACACGTTACGTTCTTCTTCAACGGCGGCGTTGAGAAGGAGTACCCGGGCGAGGATCGTGCTCTGATCCCGTCCCCGAAGGTTGCAACCTATGATCTCCAGCCGGAGATGAGCGAGCCTGCCGTTACCGAGGAGTGCGTAAAGCGCATCCTGTCCGGCAAGTACGACGTTGTTATCCTCAACTTCGCAAACTGCGATATGGTCGGTCACACCGGCGTATTCGAGGCTGCCGTAAAGGCGATTGAGGCTACCGATGACGGCGTAGGCAAGGTCGTTGACGCCATCCTCAAGATGGGCGGCCAGTGCCTGATCACCGCCGACCACGGCAACGTCGATCAGATGCTTGATGCCGATGGTGTTACTCCGTTCACCGCACATTCCACTAACCCGGTGCCGCTCGTAATGATCGGTCACGAGGGCAAGCTGGCAGAAGGCGGCGTACTGGCTGATCTGGCTCCCACCATGCTGGATATGATGGGTCTCAAGCAGCCGGAGGAGATGACGGGTCACTCGCTGCTCGTAAAGTGAGCCTCTAAGAGGGACGCTGTCCCCCTTAGATACCGAAAAAGTTCCCAAGGAAACTTTTTCGGATATCCCCCTCATCTTTGCACGGCAAAGACGGTTCGGGACACGTGTCCCGAAGCAGTGGTATAAAAGTCCGGCAGAGCTGGACTTTTATGGGGAATTTTATCGCCGCGTGCGCGCGGCGCAGCAAAAATGTGATTTTTGCTGTTTCGTTAGCCAACCATTTTATTTTATAATAAGAAGGAGAAAGAATTATGAAGGGCTACATTGAAATTGTTGATGTAATCGGCCGCGAAGTTATGGACTCCCGCGGCAACCCGACCGTTGAGGTTGAGGTTTACGTTGAGGGCGACACCGGCGCATACATGGGCCGCGCTGCTGTTCCGTCCGGTGCTTCCACCGGTATCTTCGAGGCTTGCGAGCTGCGTGACGGCGACAAGTCCCGCTACAACGGCAAGGGCGTACTCAAGGCTGTTGACGCTGTAAACGGCGAGATCGCTGAGGTTGTTATCGGCATGAACGCTCTCGACCAGCAGGCAATCGACAAGGCTATGATCGAGGCTGACGGCACCCCGAACAAGACCAAGTTCGGCGCAAACGCTATCCTCGGCGTATCCCTGGCTGTTGCCAAGGCTGCTGCAGAGGCTCTGAGCCTGCCGCTGTACAACTACATCGGCGGCTGCAACGCTAAGACCCTGCCGATGCCGATGATGAACATCCTGAACGGCGGTGCACACGCTACCAACAACGTTGAGATTCAGGAATTCATGATCATGCCGGTTTCCGCTCCGTCCTTCCGCGAGGCTCTGCGCCGCTGTGCAGAGGTATTCCATCAGCTGAAGACCACCCTGAAGGAGAACGGCACTCCGGCAGCAGGTGTAGGCGATGAGGGCGGCTACGCTCCGAACCTGAAGAAGGACGAGGATGCTCTGAAGGTTATCGTTCAGGCAATCGAAGAAGCTGGCTACAAGCCGGGCGAGGACTTCATGATCGCAATCGACGCTGCTTCCTCCGAGTGGTGGAACGACGAGGAGAAGTGCTATATCCAGCCGAAGTCCGGCAAGAAGCTGACTCAGCAGCAGCTGGTTAAGATGTGGAAGAACTTCGCTGAGAAGTACCCGATCATCTCCCTCGAGGACGGCATGGCAGAGGAAGACTGGGAAGGCTGGGCTATGCTGACCAAGACTCTGGGCGACAAGATCCAGCTGGTTGGCGACGACCTGTTCGTAACCAACACCGCTCGTCTGTCCAAGGGCATCGAGCTTGGCGTTGCTAACTCCATCCTGATCAAGGTTAACCAGATCGGCTCCCTGACCGAGACCCTGGATGCTATCCAGATGGCTAACCGCGCTGGCTACACTGCAGTTGTATCCCACCGTTCCGGCGAGACCGAGGACGCAACCATCGCTGATATCGCTGTTGCACTGAACGCTGGCCAGATTAAGACCGGTGCTCCGTCTCGTACCGACCGCGTTGCAAAGTACAATCAGCTGCTCCGCATCGAGGAAGAGCTGGGCGAGGATGTTGCACAGTTCCTGGGCAAGAAGGCTTTCTTCAACCTGAAGAACAAGTAAGTCTCCGTCCTTACCGTTACTGCAATATGAGAAAACCGCACGCTTTTGCGTGCGGTTTTTTTATGGCTTAATCATAAAAGCTGTGGGATGAAGGATTTCTGATATAATGATTGAGCCTTTTTATATAGAAATTTCTTGCGAATATATAGTAAATTCTTGCACTTGGGTTGACGGACGGACAAACCTGTGCTATCATAATTGCAGTAACATAGCGAATTCTCTGTGCTGAAACGGAGAATCTGGCTTTTTTGGATAAAATTGCTCACATTTTCATTTCTTTATCATAAATCACCTCTGCGCCTTGTGCGCAGAGGTGATTTATTTTTTCGGACAGACACGGCTTGAAAAAATCAGCCGCCGTAGCCGTTCTTCCATCGCTGCAGCGCGAGCGCTGCGTTCTTGTAGCTGACATCGGCGGTCGGCGTTCCGGCGGGCACACCGAGGATAGCTGCGTCACTCTGACGAACGTAGCCGCTGGTTTTCCAGCGCTCAAGCGCCTGCTCGTAGGCACGGGTCTGTGCATTCGCCGCTGCACTGCTGACATTCAGCTGATAATTGCGCCAGTTCAGCGTCGGCGTGCCGTTCAGGAAGCCGGTCAGACCGGCTACGGATAAGCCGTAATCGCGGTCGGCGTTAAACTGGCTCAGCGCCGCCTGCGCCTGCTGAAGCGCTGCATTTTCCGATGCGGTATAGTAGCTGCTCTCGGCGGCTGCGGTCTGTTCATCGGCAGCATTCTGCGCCGCCGCGCGCGCGGACAGACGCGCCTGACCGAGCGCATTCAGGTCGCTGCGGTACCGGTTGTCCACCGCGATACGGCTGGTCTCCGCCATGCCGCTGGTGGTCGCCTGCCCTCGTGCGCCCATGTTAAGTCCGAGCGCCGCCAGCTTTTCCTCGTTATTCACTGCGGACTGTCGGGCATTGATGTCGGTCTGACGCATACCGGCGGCGTAGTCGTTCTCGATGGACGCGAGATTGCTCTCCAACTGCCTTGCAATGCGGCTGCGGGCGGTTTCAAATCGCTTGAAACGGGCATTTTCCGCCGCGTCATACAGGCTGCTGACGCGGTTTGCACCGGTTGTTGTGCTTGAAACCGAGTACGGACGGTAGCTGCCGTTCCATGTCGAAACCGCGTCGTTGGACGCAACCTTGCCGCCGAGACCGAGCGAGTCAATCTTGTTCTGGCGTTCGCTCAGCAGCTGCTGGCGTTTCGCTGAATCAGTCGTGCCGGCGATCGCCGCCGAGTAGTCAAAATTGTCGCGGTAGCCATTGGAATTGAGCGTGCCGGAGGACTTGCTTGCCGTCGATTTGCTTGTCGCCGTCTTAGCCGAAGTGGACTTGGATGTGGTTGACTTTATCGTTGATGTTCGGCGTGTGGAAGTTGATTTGATGATTGCCAAAGGGGAATCCTCCTTTCTAAATTACGGTCTGACCCTGTGTCCAGCGGATGGTGAGCGCGAGCAGACCAAACGGCTCATCCGGCCGGTCGTTGCCGATGCGCACGGCAAACAGCGGACTGCGGTGCTGCTTCCAGCGGGTACGGTACGTCACCGCACCCGGAATGCACCGGAAGGAGAACCGCGAAAAATCCAGTGTGCGGAAGGAAAACAGGTCCATATTGCGGGAAAGCGCAAGCTGGACACCGTTTTCGTTCTCGTACTGCACGGTCGCGCCCGAGCGGGAATGCGGCATGAGCGTCGGAATCACATCCCGCACGGTCTTGAAGCGGCTCCAGTCGGATAGGGGCAGGGTAGGCGTGCGCCAGTACGCGGCAATCGCCGCCGTGTCATCAAGATAGGCGTGCTCCTCCTCGCTTTTGGCAAAACGGCACAGTCGGCCGTCTGCCGTGCCGAACCACAGATGACCGTTCAGCACCGCCAGACACTGTGCAGGCACGTTCACCCAGAAAAACCACGCCGGATCGCCGTTTTCCTCGGTCAGAGAGCCGTCCGCGACATAAATGTGTCCGTTCACTGCCAGATAATATTTGCCCTCGAATACCACCGCACAGGCACTTTGGAGGTCGGTCTCCTGCGATAATTTCGGCACAATGGCATCGGATACCAAGCGGATCGTCCGCTGCTCGGCAACGGCGGTGCCGTACACGCCCTGCACACCGCGCGCCGAGAGATACAGCGGCAGGTCATTCAGCACGGCGAAGCAGCGGCTCGAAATCGCGCCTTCACCTTGCGCACCCTGCTTGAGCGGATACAGCGCGGAACCGTCATCCGCCATCATATAGGTGCGCAGATAGCTGGTCGCCTCTTGTGCGCCGCCGGACTTGACCACGACCTGACTTTCGTACTGCTTGAGATAGCCGACGATCGCAGATGCGTCCGTGCCCATGCGAGTGTAGCCGGTGTCCGGAAAGTAGGTCGGGTCGTATAGGCCGCTCTGCCAGTCACAGTCCGGCTCGTCCGGGTTGCCGGAAAGGAACACGCGCGTGTCGTTTTTGCCGCCGTACAGACCGGCAAAGCGGCATTTGTTGATCTTGTCCGCATGCCCGCTGACGGTTTTGGCAAACGCGATGGACACATTCGCCAATCCGTTTCCGTTTGCCGGAGCAGAGGCCAGCGTTACCAGACCGGTCGAGCGGTTGACCGCCGAAACGGTAACCGCCGAGCCGTTCACCTCAGCCGTGACAGCTGTCTCGTCGAGGTCGGTCGCGTCCACCTTGAACTGGGTCGCCGTGCCGTCACCGATAAAGGTGTTGATGCGCTTAGGCGTCAAGAGATTTACCGCCTCGTAGCTGGTGCCGCCGCCGGTCGGCGCCGCAGAGATGGTCGTGGTCGGCACATAGGCTGTGCCGGATACCGGAACGGCTTCCCAGACCGTGTTTTTGCTGCTTTTGCGCACCGCACGATAGGTTTTGCCGTCCATCAGGTAGAGTACACCCTTCACCGTGAACGACTGAGAAAATGCCTCGTTCATGTCCGCGCACAGCTCGGTCTGCGTGCCGTCCGGCGCCCGAAAATACAGCTTTGCACCTGCGTGAACGGCACAGCCAATGCCATCCGGCATAGCGAATAACCCATAGATGGGTGCGTTAAACTGCGCCTGTGTGCGCCATCCGGTGCGCTTTACCAGAAAATCGTTCTGGTCGCAGATCATGTTCTGCATATCCGGCGAGCGGGAGAGAGACACCTTGGTCGGATGCGTGCGGCAGTCGATGCCGCCGAACCGGCTGACCACAGTCTGCTGCTCGGTCTCCGGATAGGGAAATTCATAGCTTCGCATTAAATCATCTCCTGCACGGCGGTAAACTGCGCGGGACAGTGATTGAGCAGGCGTTCGCTGTATTCGGTTGCCGCCCAGTTGAACTTGGCCTTGTCGTCATCCGCGACAAGCAGCGCCGCCAGTCCGTACGGAAAACATTCGCGCGCCAGCCAGTCACCGGCGGGCAGTTCCTCGGTCAACGCCGTCATGCGCGGCGGCACAAGCAGCACGTCTTTGCCGTCAGACGCACGTTCCGCGTTCATCTCGCGCAGGCTGTTTGCTAACAGCTGGTTGAGCGCACCGAGCGCAAACTGCTCGTAATACACACCGCTGTCCGGTGTTTCGGATAAAATATTCAGCGCTGCACGAAAGCATTCGGTTCCGGTCATAGGATTACCTCCTTTGTGATGGGTTCATTGGATACAGTGAGAAGCTAGGAGAAGGAGTGAGGAGTAAACGAAGAAAACCTCCTATCTCCTCACTCCTAACGCCTATCTGAATTTAGCCTTCCGCTACCTCGGACGGATACGCGCCGGACTGCACACAGTATGCGCGGATCTTGCAGCCGGTTTCAGGCGTTAGCACGGTGCCGGCAACATAATCCTTCGCGGAATCCGAGTAGCGCGGATCCGAGCCGTCCAGAGTGTAGCGCACCTTGCCGAACGCGGTGATCTTGCCCTGGCTGATGGTCGGTGCGCTCGAGCGGCAGTCCTCATCGACCAGTGCATATACGCCGCCGCACTTTGCGCCGAGCACATACGCGTCGTAGTAGTGACGGCCCTCAATCAGTGCACCGGACACGCCGACCGGGTCCTCGTGCACCTTGGCATCCGCGATCTTGTACGGCATGAGCACGGCATCCTTGTGTGCAACGAGGAAGTACACGTCCTCCGGCAGATAGCTCTTGGGAACGCGGACGACATTCATGCCGAATACCTCGCCGCACACGCCCTTGGCGATGGACTGACGCGCCAGCACATCCACACCGGCAAACTCGTCCGAGGTGCACACCAGCTTGTACATTTCGCTCGTCAGATACAGATAGCGGTTGTCGTCCGGCACGAGCGCGTCATCGAGCGCCTGCGATGCATCCGCAATCTTGCTGATGATATTCGCCTTGGTCGGCTTTGCACTTTCAACAATGCTGCCCGCCATGGTGACGAAGCGCTTGAATGCGTACTTGTCTGCCGCCGGCGTGGACTTCTCATTCAGCTGCAGGCGCAGCATGTCGGCGGCGTTCTTGACCAGATTCTGATCGAGGTTGTTGCCCTTGTCGATGGTCAGGGTAAACGCCTTGTCCTGCGTCATGGTCAGTTCCTGTACCACATCCTGCATTTCGGTCACATCGCCGTAGCGCTTGAGACCGCCGTCACGGTCGTAATCGACCTCCTCCACCGTGATCGGGGTGTAAACCTTGAGCGTTTTCACGCCGGTCAGGTCATACGTCTCCGCGGTCTTGCCCTTGATAAAGGACGCGCGGGTGAATACCTCTGCAATCTGGTCGGAATACTTGCTTGCGAGATTGATAGCCATAAGAATTTACCTCCTATATAAATGTTAAATCGTGAAGTAATGAGAGCGTTACTTGCCGAGCAAAGCGAGGGTGACCGGATCTGCTCCCGTGGGTTCCCCGTCCGACTGCGCCGGACCGACCGCCGCACGGCGGTTCTTCTGGTTCATCTCGAGGGCTGCCAGTTCGTCTCTCAGCTCGGCAATCTCCCACTTGCGGTACGCGGACACGAGCGAGCCTTCCTGCTGCGCCCACTCCCATACCTGCTGCGGAATGTCCTCGGGACGGACATCGGGATATTCCTCGACGAATGCGGCGTAGATCTGGCCGTTCGGCATGGCGTTTGCCGCACGATTACGGCGGATGTACGCGTTGCGCTTGGAAAGTCCCTGTGCGGCTGCGTCAATCAGCTCTTCGAGCGTCAGTTCGACGATATCGCCGTCCACCTCGACCGGATAGGTCTGTGCATTTTCCTGCGGCTGGATTTCCGCCGTCTGCTCCTGTGCGAACGGATTGACCGCCATTTCCTGCTCGGGATTAGGATTCATTGCTGTTTTCTGCATTACTGTTTGCCTCCTTTTGCTGCTGTCGCTGTACGCGAAGTGCGTGCAGCAGGTCGTGTTTGCCGCGTACCTGATAATCCGGTACGTTTTCCAGATATACGAGCGGGTCGGAAATAACGCCGCTCTCCAGCAGATGATCGTTTGTCATCGTCTGCATGGTTTCGGACCAGTAGCTTGCCGCGCCGACATCCACCTGCAGGCGCATGTCCTGTCCGGCGAGTGCGGAGAAGTCGAACGTGCATTTTTCGGGTTCGCCGCCGTCCTCATTCGGCAGAACGAGCGTGCGCACGCCGTAGTGCGCGCCCATCATATCGAGGAAAATGCGCGCCCAGTCCTCAGTGAAGCGGTAGAACTCCATTTTTGTCAGCTCGAGCGGAGCCGCCGTTGCGTTCTGCACCGCGATAATTGCCGAGGTGTTGTCCGGATTGACCGTGCCGAGTGCGGCTTCGCTTGCGCCCATGAGTTCCGCGGTATCGGTCATCATTTGCTTGAGCAGCTGCAGCACCTGTGCCGAGATATCCGGTGCGCGGAACGCCGCCGCGATGGCGTCGTTCGGGTTGCCGCGCATGCCGATTGCCTTGCCGACGTCGTTCGACCAGCCGTTCGGGAACCGCGTCATGTCGTACACGATCTTAGGGAACGCCACCTGCTTGATGCACTGGACGTACATCGAGTACAGCTTGTTGATGGCGATCTGGTTCGGAATGGCCTCGGTCAGTGGACTTTCGCCGTGGCACGAGCCGCGCACGCGGTTCCAACACAGATGCGTCACCGGATACAGCCGATAGGGAAGCACCTTTTCGGGCATGACAACGGCATTCCGCGTGGTCTTGCAGAAGGCAATGCCGTTCTCGGTCCTGCGCATATGCAGCAGTACGGTCACGCGCTCGCCGTCGCTCGAGGTACGGTAACGGTGGTACTCGCCCACATCATCCGGTCGAATGGCTTCCGCGTCACTCGCGGAGATGCCGTTGGCACGCGCTTCGCGGCGCACCTTGTCCGCGTCGCGCCGCATGGCAATGATAATGTACGGCTGGCGCTGTACCTCATCGCAGGCGGCGTTGCCGAAGCAGATGTTCGTGGAATCAATCAGCTCCACCGCAATATCGCCCTTGACCGCCTGACCGGTCTCAAGAGCCGGATCAAAGTGCATGTAGAAGCAAGCATCACCGTCCACACAGGCGTTTTTCAGCAGCGGGCGGCCGAGTGCCTTGACACCCGAACGCTCGATCGCGGATGCAAACGCGCGTTCGAGCACATGCGCGGTCTGCCGCCCGTCCTCATCCATGTCAAACGGCTGGGCGCGTACCGCCACATCGTCGGAGACCAGCATGGACACAAACAGGTTGACGCAGCGGCGCAGCACGTTGAAGATCAGCGGGTCGAGGGACTGCACGCGCAGACCCTCCCACTGCCTGCCGAGGTAAAACGCCTCGTTGCGCCGAACACGGTCGTATAAACCGATCGAGCGCTTGTAGTCGCGGTCGCGCTCATATTTCTTCCAGATTGCCGTCGGTGACGGATCAAATTTCATCGTTGTCCTCCTCTCGTCCGTAGTTCATCAGCGCCGCCAGATCGCGGCTGAGCGTATCCTCCGGCGTAGATTCTGCCGTGTGCTCCTTCGGCAAACGTCGCGGCAGAACCACACCGCCGGAGATGATTGCACCGGTCAGGACCAGTACCGCCGCAGACAGCGCGTAACATAAAATTTCCATAATGCCTCCTTTCACTCAAAACCTGAGAAATTCTCCTACTTCGCAGTCATACGCCGACTGGGGGACCGCCTTAACCGGCTCATAAACGGTCGCGGCGTACCCGCGGAGCGCATCCGGCGCATGGGTCAGCTCGTGCGGCGTGTTCGCTGTGTCGGACGGATTGCGCTTGTCGTGCTGCAGCGCAGGCAGCGTGCGGATCAGATTGCGGCAGGTGTCGAAAATCGTCAGTCTGGGACGAACGGTGCCATCCGTATCCTTGCGCGGCTGCAGCAGCTCATGCAGCGCCAGCCATCCGGCGACGCGTTCATTGCTGCTTTTGACAAAATCCAGTCCGCTGTCCGCGAACAGTTCTACCGCGCTTCTGCCGGTTTCCTGCCGTCGGTTCCACAGATCGGGCGGCGCGAGACGGCAGTCAATGTGTTCTCCGGCCGTCTCACAGGCAAGTATCTGCGTCGCTGCATCCGAAATAATGAGTCCCGGACGGTAGAGTTCGCGGTAGACCACGCTGTGTCCGTCCGGACTTTGCGCAATCCATAGCGCTGCCAGCATGTCCAGACCGTAGTCAATGGTCAGGCAGCGCCGCCAGTCATGCGGGATGGCATACGGCTTTACAACATGCAGGTCGCGCGAAAATTCGCTGAAATACTGCCCCTCGTTCAGTTCCCACACGCCGTCGAGCAGTGCTTTCCGGTCGGTGGGAGAGAGCAGCTTCAGGCGTTTCTCGTAGCCTGCATCCGCCTTGCGGAGAAACGGGTTGTCACCCAGTCTTGCGGGCAGAAACAGCCGCGTGCCGCCGTCGAACTCGCGCACGGTGTCCGGCGGCATGGAGTCGATAAACCGGCTCTTCACCCACTGGTGACCGACACCGCCGGGATTGGTCGTCGCCTTGACCTGCTTGGGGAATCCGTTCGTGCCGCGGATACGCGACAGCAGATAGGTGAACTGGCTTTCGGTGAAATGTGTCAGCTCATCGAACCGGATGACATCGTATTCCGCGCTCTGGTACTTGGTCACATCGCTTTCCGCGTCGCAGTACCCGAATTCCAGCGCCGAACCGTTTGCAAAATCCCACCGGTGCTCACTCACCTTGTACTTTGCAATGCACTGCGGATACAGCCGCAAAGCCGCCGGTACAAGCGAGCGCTCCAGCTCCGGCATGGTCCTTCGCAGCATGAGCTGCCGTGAACCCGGATAGCAAACCGCAAACCGCAAAGCATCGAGCAGCTGACCGTGGCTTTTGCCGCCGCCTGCCGCGCCGCCGAACAGTGTTTCGAGCGTGTCCGACTGCATGAACGCTGCCTGCCGCCGTGTTACGGGGAATTCGTATCGTCTACGATCCGAAACACGATCTCCACCGGCTGAGCTTCGGTCTGCTCGTCGCCAAGCATCACGCCCTTGCCGACCGTCCGGTCGAGGATTTCCTTGATCGCGCTGAGCCGGCTGTTCGCCGGTGCTTCCGCATCGTCCGCGATGTCGTACAGCATGCGGATCAGCCGATCCGGCTTTTCGTTTTCGCTGCACATGGCCTCACCTCCTTTCGATGAGCCATAGAATAGGAGCAAAATCCAAATTTGTCAAGAACAAATGTTCGATTTTTTATTTGCTTGCAATTTTTGCCCAGCTGCGGTATGCTGAATAAGATGGAAAATATGCGGCGCAGCAGCGCCAGTATCAGGAGGAAAGAAGATGAAAAGAATCGACCTTATCGCGCTCGATTTAGACGGAACTGCGCTCAATCCGCAGAATCAGGTCTCTCCGGCGACCGCCGATGCCGTGCGCCGTGCCCGCGAGAGCGGTCTTCATGTTGTGGTCTCCACCGGACGAATCTGCGGTGAGGCACGCGACTTTGCACTCATGCTCGGCACGGATGACCAGATGGTCACCTCGGGCGGCGCGACGCTGTCGAGCGTGTCGCAGGAGCGCTGCACCATGCGCATGTCCATGCCGTGGGAAGCTGCTGTGCGTGCGTCTGCCGTGGTGGAGCGCATCGGCATGATCACAATGGTGTATGCAGGAGAGACGCTGCTCATTACCCCGTATGATGATATTGAATTCGGCAAATATAAGTCGAATGAAGGCTATTTAAGCTCGAAAAAGGTTGTGCCGTCTGTTGCGGAATATATTGCCACAAACCATGTTTCGGTCGATAAAATGTTCATCCGCAGCCATGACCCGGTCATGCTCGTGCGCGCTCGTGCACAGCTGGAACAGATCCCGGGTATCCGCGTGATGAGCAGCGCGGCTGACAACCTCGAGGTCATCACGCCGGCCGCGGACAAGGGCGTTGCTCTCGGCATGCTGTGCCGTGAGCTGGGCACCGACCTCGACCACGCCGCCGCCATCGGTGACAGCGAAAACGACCTCGAAATGCTGAACGCCGTAGCCCTCCCGATTGCGATGGGAAACGCAAGCGCAGCCGTTAAAAATCTGTGCCTGCGCGAGACGCTCACCAACGCACAGGACGGCGTAGCAGCCGCCATCGACCGCATCATCGCGGAGAACGGCTAAACGAGCAGACCGGCCGCTGTTTTCCGGAAAAACAGTGGTAAAAATCGGATTTCTATGCTATAATATACTTGCAGAGTATCCGCAGAAAGCGGAAAAACGGCGCAGAACGCCGTCAGATTGAATCACAAAGAAAGTTGAAGGATAAAAGTTTTGGCTGCAAGGAAAACCACAACTAAAAAATCGACGAAAAGCGCACCCAAGGGCAAGCGTGCGGCACAGCCGCAGCCGGAGGAACTCGGTCCGATCCTGTCCCGTCCGGTCTGGGGCGCGATCTGGGGCATTGTCGGTCTGCTGTGCCTGCTGTCGATCCTGCCGATCGACGGCGTGCTGCTCAAGTGGCTGCACCGCGGCATCGGTGCGCTCATCGGCAAGGGTGCGTATGTCATGCCGTTTGCGCTGATCGGCATCGCCGTGCTGCTGTTTGCGCGTCCCAAGGGTCCCGTGCGTCTGCGCGGAACGTGTATCGCGCTCATGCCGCTGCTGATCGGCAGTATCATTCACGCCTTTTCGTGTGCAAATGAGTACGACCTGTCCATGAGCACGCTCAGCGGTCTGCTCTCTACCGGTATGGAAGGCTCGTCCGGCGGTCTGCTGGGCGGCGGTCTGTACATCCTGCTCGAGTGGGCGCTCTCGTCCATCGGCGCACTGCTCATCCTGCTGGTGCTGTTCATCGTGACTTTACTGGTGGCCTGTCGCATCACGCCGCAGGCGCTGTACGACATGGTTCGTCCGCCTGAGTATGAATACGAGGACGAGGAGGAGCGTGAGCGCTACGAAGCGCCTGTTCAGCTGCCGAACATCCACGAAGCGGCAGCTGCGCATGCACAGCGCCGAGAAGAGCGCCGTGCGCACCGTAAATCCGACTTTGACATCCCGATCGACGCCGATCCGCCCGGAGAGGATAAGCCGGGCGAGGAATTGATCGACCCGAACAAGCACCACGGCAAGGTAATCGCGCCGGACGAATATCTGCGCTCACTGCGCGATAACGTGAAGAAAAAGGCCGGAAGCATTATGGATCTGGTCGAAAACAAGCAGCCGGAGGAAGAACCGGCGCACGTTTCCGAGTCGGAGCCCGAGCATGAGGCGGCTCCTGCACCGGCATCCAAGCCGAAAAAGACCGAGAACATCTCGGAAATCGAGCAGGCGGCCATGAACGAGCAGATCGATGAGAGCCAGAAGGCTCCCGCGCCGGTGTACGACTACCCGCCGATCGACCTGCTGACGCAGGGCAAGCACGCTTCGGTAGCCGGTGCGGAGACCGAGCTGCGCGAAAGCTCGGCGTGCCTGCTCGATACGCTCGACTCGTTCAACATCGAGGCACAGATCATCGGCATCGTGCGCGGCCCGTCCGTCACCCGCTTTGAACTGACCATCCCGCGCGGTATCAAAATCTCGCGCATCACCGCACTGGCGGACGACATTGCACTGTCGCTCGGCGCGGCAAACGTGCGTATCGCGCCCATTCCGGATAAGGTCGCGGTCGGCATCGAGGTGCCGAACAAAACCGTCAATACGGTCTTTATCCGCGAGTGTATCGGCTCGCCTGCGTTTGCCAACGCGAAAAGCCGCCTGTCCTTTGCCGTCGGCAAGGACATCACCGGCAAGCCGGTCATCGGTGACATTGCCAAGATGCCGCACATGCTGATTGCCGGTACCACCGGCTCCGGTAAGTCGGTGTGCATCAACTCCATGCTGATCTCGCTGCTGTACAAGTCCACGCCGGAGGAAGTCCGCCTCATCATGGTGGACCCGAAGATGGTTGAGCTGGGCAACTATAACGGCATTCCGCACCTGCTGATTCCGGTTGTTACCGATCCCCAAAAGGCCGCCGGTGCGCTCAACTGGGCGGTTGGTGAGATGGAACGCCGCTACAAGCTGTTCGCAGACCATCAGGTGCGCAATCTGGTCGGCTATAACGACCTCATGCGTTCCGAAAAGGCCAAAGCCGAGCAGACCGAGGACGGTCATCCCGAGCAGTATCAGGTGCTGCCGCAGATCGTCATCGTTATCGACGAGCTGGCTGACCTGATGATGGTCGCCGCCAAGGAAGTCGAGAACTCCATCTGCCGTATCGCGCAGAAGGCACGAGCCGCAGGCATGCACCTTGTTGTAGCAACGCAGCGTCCGTCGGCTGACGTTATCACCGGTATTATGAAGGCAAATATCCCGTCGCGTATCGCGTTTGCGGTAGCCAGCCAGATCGAGTCGCGTATCATTCTGGACACGACCGGCGCAGAAAAGCTGATCGGCAAGGGCGATATGCTGTATGCGCCGCTCGGTGAGGGCAAGCCGACCCGTGTACAGGGCTGCTTCATCTCCAACGAGGAGATTGAGGCTGTCATTGCCCGCATCAAGGAGACCAGCACCGCCGAGTACAGCGAGGAGATCCTTGAGCACATCGAGCAGCAGGCCGAGCAGGTGGGCAATAACAAGGGCGGCGGCAGCAGCGGCACGAGCGATTTGGGCGACGATGAGGATGAACTCATCGAGGAAGCCATTGAGGTCATCATGGACTGCCGTCAGGCATCCACATCCATGCTGCAGCGCCGTCTGAAGCTGGGCTATTCGCGTGCCGCGCGTATCATCGACCAGATCGAGGACCGCGGTATCATCGGCCCGTCCGAAGGCTCCAAGCCGCGCCAGATCCTCATCTCGCGTGAGGACTGGCAGGAGATGAAACTGCGCCGCACAATGCCGCTCGACAAGCAGCAGTAATGGAAAATGAACGCTATCTTTGTGCCGTTCTATAATTCTCCATTCTCCATTTTCAATTCTCAATTTGCTAAACAAATCTCTTAGGAGGTAACATATCATGAAGAAGATCAACATTGCCGAAAAGTCTTTCAATCCGTTCGACCTGATCGGTCAGAAGTGGATGCTGATTTCCGCAGGCACCGAGGACAAGTGGAACACCATGACTGCAAGCTGGGGTGCCGTAGGCGTTATGTGGGGCAAGCCGAGTGCGACCTGCTATATTCGCAAGAGCCGCTTCACCAAGGAGTTTGTAGATGCGGGCGAGTATTTCACCCTGACCGTGCTCAAGGACGGCAACCGTGATGCGCTGAACAAGATGGGCTCCAAGTCTGGCCGTGACATGGATAAGATGCACGAGAGCGGCCTTACCCCGGTATTCGTAGAGGGTCAGCCGACCTTCGAGGAGGCCGAGCTGGTACTCATCTGCCGCAAGCGCGGTGTGACCGACATCGCACCGGACGACATGGCTCAGGAAGTGCAGGACAAGTGGTACGGCGATCACGACTACCACACCATGTATATCGGCGAGATCGTAGCCGCTTACGAGAACTGATTTCACAGAAAATTCACCAATTCCTCACGGTTTTGGTGTATCATCAAGAAAGAAGTACAGGGTCGCTCTGCGGCCCTGTATCCCGATCCACAAACCCACGCCTCAAAAGGGAGGAATGCAATTCGTGAAAAAACGATTGCTCAGTCTGATCACAGCGGCTGCGCTGATGGTCGGCATGCTGCCTGCGGCTTTTGCGGGCTATGAAAACTTTACTTCGAAAACAACGTATCCTGCCGGACAGTTCACCGACGTGCCCTCAACCGAGTGGTACGCGCAGAATGTTCAGGCGGCGTATGAATACAAGCTGGTGGACGGCGTAAACGCCACCCAGTTCAAGCCGAACAGCAACCTGACGATTGCTCAGGCAATCAAACTGGCGGCTTGCCTACATAGTATATATGTTAACGGCAGTGCGGATTTTGACAAAGTCCGTCCGTGGTATCAGCCGTATGTGACGTATGCATTGGAAAATGGTATTATTAACACGACTTATGTGAATTACGATCAGCCGGCGACCCGGGCACAGTTTGCGTCCATCTTTGCAAACGCGCTGCCGGAGGACGCTCTGACCGCGATCAACGACATTGCGGACGGTGCGATTGCGGACGTGGACATGTCGGCAGGCTATGCCGCTGATGTGTACCGTCTGTACCGGGCGGGCGTGCTGACGGGCAGCCCAAGCACGCACGATTTCAAGCCGAACACCAACATTCGCCGCAGCGAGGTTGCGGCTATCGTCACCCGTATGGCAAAGCCGGATCTGCGGCAGAGCTTCACCATCGAAGCACATGTCGGCATGACGGCGGACGAGGTGTTCAGCGCCTGTGTACCGGCGATTTTCAAGCTGTACGCCTACGATTACAAGAACAACATCCTCGGCATCGGCAGCGGCGTTGTGCTCAGCGCACGCGGCGATGCGGTGACCTGCGGACACCTTGTCAACGGCGTTTACCGCCTTGTGGCCGAGATGTACGACGGCACCAAGCGTGAGGTCACGATCTACAACTTTGACGCGGACGCGGACATCGCGCATATCCGTGTCGTCGGCAGCACGCTGCCGTACCTCGGTGTTACCACCGAGGTCGAGAAAGGCGACACGGTCTACGCGCTTGGTTACCCGGGCGGCGGCGCCGCAACGGTCACGACCGGTAAGGTGACCGACCCGGAAAACGACGATTACCTTGCACCGATGATCGAAAGCACGGCGCAGGTCATCAGCGGCAATTCCGGCGGTGCGCTCATCAACGATGAGGGCAAGGTTGTCGGCATTACGGTCAGCAGCCATTCCGGCGGCGTACCGTCTTACTCGGTGCCGATTCGCTACCTGAACAACCTGATCGGAGACGGTACGGCGTACTCTCCCGGCGAGTATAACCGCAACCACAAGCCGGACGCGTCGCGCTGCTACAGCAAGCACTATCCGGTGCCGGATTTCGGTATGGTGACCGGTGTCACACTGCTTGGCACCATCCGGGAGGGCACCACGACCACCTACTACTACGACAGGGAAGAGGTAGAAGCCGGCGACAAGATTCTGCTCCGCTACTACGCCGCACTGGGTGAAAACACCTTCTACCAGTTCACCGGCGGTTCGTTCACCTCGTCCTCGACGTATCCGTATTCGGTCAAGCTCTACGAGACCAGCTACGACGGCATCCCTGCGATCAGTGTCGTGGTTTCCAGCAATTCCTTCGCTTCTATCGGCGGTCTGCCTCAGACCGCCGATTTTCTTTGCAGGAATTTGTGCATTACGCCTAATGGAATGAAAGCTGACGGGCATGAAACGTATTTACGCCCAAAACACCGTAAAAATCGAGAAAAACAGGAAAAGATAAAATAAAAATCGGATAAAATTTCTGATAAATTAAAAAGACAGATTTTACGCAAACGTTTGAGCTTTGGTTAAAAATACATAATTGGTCAAAGTGCACAATATATTCGTGGGAAATCGGTATAATACTACAATGGAATATTTCACCGCTAACGTGCTATAATGTGCTTGCGTGATAAAGAGAATGAGTATTAGAGAGAGCATCAATCGAAACGGAGGAAATACCCAAATGAAAAAGTATGTTTACATGTTCCCGGAGGGCAACGGAAAAATGCGTGAGCTGCTTGGCGGCAAGGGTGCCAATCTGGCTGAAATGACCGGACTGGGCATGCCTGTGCCGCAGGGTTTCACCATCACCACCGAGGCCTGCACCCGTTATTATGAGGACGGCAAGACTATTTATCCGGATATTCAGGATCAGATTCTGGAGTACCTCGATAAGCTCGAAAAGACCACCGGCAAGACCCTCGGCGATCCCGAGCGCCCGCTGCTCGTATCCGTTCGCTCGGGTGCGCGCGCATCCATGCCCGGCATGATGGATACCATCCTTAACCTCGGCATGAACGACGAGATCTGCGAAGCAGTTGCCAAGCTGACCAATAACCCGCGTTTCGCACGCGATTCCTACCGCCGTTTCATTCAGATGTTCTCTGACGTTGTTATGGAGCTGCCTAAGTCCACCTTCGAGCAGTTTATCGACCAGGTAAAGGACAAAAAGGGCGTTAAGATGGATAATGAACTGGACGCGGACGATATGTCCGAGCTGATCGTTCTGTTTAAGGATCACTACAAGAAGTCCCTCGGCGAAGATTTCCCGCAGGACCCGAAGAAGCAGCTGATGGAGGCTGTCCGCGCAGTATTCCGCTCGTGGGATAATCCGCGTGCAAACACCTACCGCCGCATGAACGACATCCCGCACAGCTGGGGCACCGCAGTAAACGTCCAGTCGATGGTATTCGGCAACATGGGCGAAACCTCGGGCACCGGCGTAGCCTTCACCCGCAACCCGGCCACCGGCGAAAAGAAGCTGTACGGCGAGTTCCTGATGAATGCACAGGGCGAGGACGTTGTAGCCGGCATCCGCACCCCGCAGCCGATCTCCGCGCTGGCAGATACCATGCCGGAGGTTTATCAGCAGTTTGTTGACATTTCCAGCCGCCTTGAAAAGCATTACGGCGATATGCAGGATATGGAGTTCACCATCGAAAACGGCAAGCTCTACATGCTGCAGACCCGTAACGGCAAGCGCACCGCACAGGCAGCGCTCAAGGTAGCGGTTGATCTGGTAGACGAAGGCGTCTGCACCAAGGAGCAGGCGGTTATGAAGGTTGAGGCAAAGCAGCTTGACGCACTTCTGCACCCGACGTTCGATCCGGCAGCTCTCAAGGCAGCTACGCCGATCACCACCGGCCTGCCGGCATCTCCCGGTGCAGCCTGCGGCGCGGTTTACTTCACCGCTGATGATGCAGCCAAGGCCCACAAGACCGGAATCAAGGCTGTTCTCGTCCGTCAGGAGACCTCTCCGGAGGATATCGACGGCATGGCCGTATCCGAGGGCATCATGACCGCCCGCGGCGGCATGACCTCGCACGCAGCCGTAGTAGCACGCGGCATGGGCACCTGCTGTGTAGCAGGCGTAAACGGCATCAAGGTTTCCGAAGAGGATAAGACCCTGACCTTCGCTGACGGCACGGTAGTACACGAGGGCGATGTTATTTCGCTCGACGGCTCCACCGGCAACGTATACCTCGGCGAGATCGCAACGCAGGAGGCTGAGCTGACCGGCGACTTCGGCCGCTTCATGGGCTGGGCTGACGAGATCCGCACCCTGCACGTTCGCACCAACGGCGATACCCCGCGTGATGCAACGCAGGCCCGCAAGTTCGGCGCAGAAGGCATCGGCCTCTGCCGTACCGAGCATATGTTCTTCGAGCCGGCCCGCATCAAGGCGGTTCGTGAGATGATCATTTCCGATACGCTCGAGCAGCGCAAGGCCGCTCTGGCCAAGATCCTGCCGATGCAGCGCGGCGACTTTGAGGCAATTTACCGCGCAATGGGCGGTCTGCCGGTTACCATCCGTCTGCTTGACCCGCCGCTCCATGAGTTCCTCCCGCACGAGGATGACGAGATCAAGGAGCTGGCCGATGAGATGGGTGTATCCTTCGACAAGCTCAAGGGCAAGGTAGAAAGCCTGCACGAGTTCAACCCGATGCTGGGTACCCGCGGCTGCCGTCTGGACGTTCTTTATCCGGAGATCGCCGAGATGCAGACCGAGGCTATCGTATCCGCAGCTATCAATGTCTGGAAGGAAGACGGCCTGCATATCACGCCGGAGATCATGGTTCCGCTGGTATCCGAGGTCAACGAGCTGCGCTTTGTAAAGAAGGTTATCAAGGCTAAGGCTGACGAGCTGATCGAGCAGTCCGGCCTAAAGATGAAGTATATGGTAGGCACGATGATCGAGACGCCGCGTGCCGCAGTCACCGCAGGCGATGTGGCCAAGGAAGCGGAGTTCTTCTCCTTCGGCACCAACGACCTCACCCAGATGACCTACGGCTTCTCCCGTGATGACGTGGGCCGCATTCTGGAGACCTACTTCGACAAGAAGATCCTCGAGTCCGATCCGTTCGCTCGCCTGGACCAGAACGGCGTAGGCCGCCTGATCCGCTTCGCTGTTGCAGAAGGCAAGCGCACCCGCCCGGACATCAAGCTCGGCATCTGCGGCGAGCACGGCGGCGACCTGTCCTCCGTCGAGTTCTGCCACAATGTTGGCCTGAATTACGTTTCCTGCTCGCCGTTCCGCGTGCCGATCGCACGTCTGGCAGCAGCACAGGCTCGTGTAAAGGAACTTGGACTGGCATAAACCTCCCCAAACTTGACATACAGCGCGAAAGGCTTCGGAGCATTGCTCCGAAGCCTTTCGTGTTTTTTCATGCACAAATACGTGCAACAGTGTTTAGAGAATCGTAGGGCAGCCCGCTCTGTGGAGGAGAGTTACCGAATGCCTAATGGAAAGGGAATCTTACAGAACCTTCTCCACATCCTCCGCAATCTGTTCTGCGGTGAGGTGATTGTCCTTCAATACCTCGTCTGCGTCATAGCGGTCGAGAAACTCCTTCTTGAGGCCGAAGTTCAGTACCTTCATGTTGGAATCACCGTAGAAACGCGCGATCTTCTCTCCGAAGCCGCCGTCGAGTACGCCGTCCTCGAGGGTGATGACCACGTCGTGATCCGCCTTGAGGCTCTCGAGCAGGTCAGTATCCACGCCGGTGATATAGTACGGGTTGATAAGAGTCGGCTGTACGTCGGTCTTTTCCTTGATGAGCGCCGCCGCCTGTTCACCGAGCGGGTAGAACGAACCCAGACCGATGAAAGCGACCTTTGCGCCCTTCTCCTTAATCTCGTAGGTGTTCAGCCTGCCGAAGTCCTTAGTAACAGCCTTTCCGTCGGAAACCAGTGCGCCGCCCGGCATACGGATAGCGACCGGATGCTCGTTCTGCTCAATGCTCCAGTCGAGCATCGCCAGATATTCTTCCTTGGTGGTCGGCGCCAGATAAACCAGGTTGGGGATGTTCGCCAGCATCGGAATGTCGTACAGACCGAGATGCGTTACATCGTTCATGCCGTAAACCGAACCCCACGCAACAATAATGGTAGCCGCGTTGCTGTTGATGCACAGGTCCTGCGAAATCTGGTCATAAGCGCGCTGAATGAATGTGCTGTACACGCCGTAGACCGGCTTGCCGCCGTTTGCCGCAATGCCGGACGCCAGCGCAACTGCGTTCTCCTCGGCGATGCCTACGTCGATAAACTGCCTGCCGGCCTTCTTGCGCATCTCCTCGGTGAAGCCAAGCACGGTCGGCGTACCCGAGGTGATCATGCACACAGACGGGTCAGCCTGCATCTTCTTCATCATAAAGTCGAGCGTAATGCTCTCGTAGCACTCGCCGCTCATGTCCATCAGCGGCTCGCCGGTCTCCGGATGGAACGGAGCGCAGTAGTGCCATTCCTCCTTGTGCTGCTCGGCAGGCGCGTAGCCCTTGCCCTTCTGGGTGACGATGTGCACAACAACCGGCTGCGTGCTGTCCTTTACGGCCTTAAATGCCTCGATAAGCGAAGCAATATCGTTGCCGTCGGCTACAAAGCGGTAATCCAGACCCATCGCGCGGAACAGATTGCATTCTGCCTTGCCGCCCGTCTCGCGCAGCAGGCGCAGGTTCTGATACAGACCGCCATGATTCTCCGCGATGGACATATCGTTGTCGTTGACGAGGATGATCAGGTTGCCGTCCAGTTCTGCCGCATAGTCGAGCGCTTCCAGTGCTTCGCCGCCGCTGAGCGAGCCGTCACCGATGATAGCAACCACGTTGCCGTCCTCGCCCTTGAGGTCGCGGCCCTTGGCCAGACCGCAGGCCAGACTGACCGAGGTGGAGGTGTGACCGATGGTGAAATGGTCGTGCTCGCTCTCGTGCGGGCTGCTGTAGCCGGAAACGTCGTCGTAGTGCTCCTCGTAGAGAAAAGCGTCCTTGCGGCCGGTCAGCATCTTGTGCGGGTAGGACTGGTGGGAAACATCGAATACAAACTTATCCTTCGGGGACTCGAATACATAGTGCAGTGCGATGGTTGCCTCTACCATGCCGAAATTCGGACCGAAATGGCCGCCGTGACGGCTCAGCTTGGTCAGCAGTGCATCACGTATTTCGGACGCAAGCACGGTCATCTGCTTAATGTTCAGCTTCTTCACGTCAGCGGGACCGTTGATGTTCTCGATATACATAGTTTTCCTCCTGAATATTTTTTCTAAACCCACTCTATCACTTGGAGTGTGCTCCAAGTCAAGCGGTTTTACGAAAAATTATGCAAAAATAAAAGCACCTGATACCAGGTGCCTTAATACTCAAATGGATGCGGAAAACGCTTCTCCATTCACCGTCCAGTGCGCTTTTCCGTCCTGCACATACAGCTCGGTGCCGCCGCGTTTGCAGCCGGCATTCAGGAAAACAGCCGTGCCGTCCGGATTCAGGCGATAGAGATTGTAGCCGAAGTCCTCGGCAGCGCGGTAACGCACGGTGTGCCCGAACACAAAGCCGACCAACGTGCCGTCGTCCAGAGAAACATAGTTGGTAAAATCAAAGCCTGCATACGGCGTCGCGCCAAGCTCGGACTGCTTCATCAGACCGCGCTCGCGCTGATAGGCAGGGGACTCGAGATAAGCCATGCTGTTCGGATACAGCATCGCGTACGAGGGATATTTTTTGCCGGAGGGGACAGCACCTGCGCCGACCTCACCGACTTTTGTGCCGCAGTTCATGCAGAATTTTGCGCCGTCCGGCAGCTGTGTGCCGCAGTTCATGCAAAACATGGTAATCGCTCCTTTACATATACTTTAGTATATCGGGAGAGAGACCGTCTGTCAAATAGCCGTCACAGGAAAACCACGAAAAGGAAAAAGAAAAACCGTCTTTTCAAAAAAGACGGTTTTCGGTGGCAGCCGAAGAAGGATTCGAACCCTCACAAACAGAGTCAGAGTCTGTCGTGCTACCTTTACACAATTCGGCTATTTGTTAAGTTTTGCTGTCGCTTTTGATGACTCATCGCTGACGACTTGTTTAGTATATATCAGAATCCGGGATTCGTCAACCCTTTTTTCAAAAAAAATTAAAATTTTTTTCGGAAGGGGACAACCGCCGCTTTTACGGCGGCCGTCCCTCGCGTTCGAGAGCCTCCCGCAGCTTTTCGAGCGCACGCTTTTCAATGCGCGAAACATAGCTGCGCGAAATACCCAGCCGTGCGGCAATCTCACGCTGCGGCAGGGGAGATGCCAGACCGATGCCGTACCGCAGGCGGATGATCTCGCGTTCCCGCGGAGAGAGACAGCCTGCCAGCGCGCGGTGCATGGCATGGTATCGGTCCTGCTCCTCAACGGCAGAAAGACCGCTGTCCTCGCAGCAGATAATATCCTGCAGGGCAAGCGCATTGCCGTCACCGTCCGATTCGAGCGTGTCCGAGAGCGAAAGCTCGCCCGCACTCTTGCGCTTTTGCCGGAAATACATCAGCAGCTCGTTCTGGATACATTTGGAGGCGTATGTCGCCAAGCGGATATTTTTATCCGCCTTAAAGGTGTTCACGGCTTTAATCAGTCCGATCGTGCCGATGGACAGCAGATCGTCCTGCTCCGTACTTACGGCGTAATACTTTTTTACAATATGCGCTACCAGTCTGAGATTGTGCTCGATCAGCTTTTCCCGTGCCTCGGCGTCCCCGTCCTGCTGCATGCGGCGCAGCAGAACCGCCTCCTCATCGGGCGTGAGCGGCTTGGGAAACGACCCGTCCGCGCCCTGTACACGCAGCACAAAGAAGAAAAATGCGCCGCCGAGCGCAAATAAAGCAGGGAAAAGCATGGTCAGCACCTCGTTTCGATAAGATACTGCTATTTTATGCTGTGAATAGCTTAAGTAGCACAAATAAAGAGGCAGTACCGCATAATACAGCAAGAGCGATTTTCGAGTAAATTTTGCGTACTGATTAGGCGCGGTTTCTTGCAATACTTTGTGTATTGCAAGAAATTGCGGCAGCGCGGATGGAACTCGCGCAAGGAACCGAGGCCGACATCAGGACAAAAAATCTCCGTAAAGCGCCGCAGCTGAATTATGTGGTATTGCCTCCAAAAAAGGCTTGTAATTTGACAGAATATCCAGTATAATATAGTGAGTATTTACAGCAAATTGCATAGGGAGGTGTAACCATGGTTATGGCATTGGACAAAATGCCGGCTCTGTCGGATTATGGCGCGATCATCGCGCAGTTTTTGCCGTTTGTAGTTCTGATCGTCGTATTCTACTTTTTCCTGATCCGTCCGCAGCGCAAGCGCGACAAACAGGAGCGCGATATGCGTAACTCCATCGAGATCGGTGATGAGATTTCCACCATCGGTGGTTTTATCGGCCGCGTTGTCAGCATCAAGGACGACGTTCTGGTCATCGAGTCTTCGAGCGACCGCACGAAGCTCAAGATTTACCGCTGGGCGATCCGCGGTAAGGAGGCTCCGGCGACCGAGACGGTCGAGGCGCCCAAGGAAGCAAAGAAGGACGCAAAGTAATAACCCCATTTCTTGCCGAATAGCATGACATATAAATAAAATTCGGCGGGAGGCTATGAAATGATGAGAAAAACCAATGAGGGTCAGTCACCGGTCGGTATCCTTTTACCGTCGGTGCTTGCCGGATTGCTCGGTACTCTGCTGCTGATGCTGCTCGGTGCGGTGCTCGTTCACCGCGGCACATTGGCAGAGGGTGCAATAGCGCCTTGTGCGCTAGTGTTCCTTGCACTCGGCAGTGCGCTTGCCGCACTGGTCGCTGCAAAGCGCGCAGGCGAAAACCAGTTTTACTGGTCGCTCGGCGCAGGTTTTGCGGTTTTTCTGATCCTGCTGATCGTTGCGGTGCTGCCGCTCGGTCAATCCATTCATTTTGTACGCACGGTGATCAGCCTGCTCTGCTCGTTGATCGCCTCGGCACTGGGCGGTTACGCCGGTGCCAATATGCGGAAAAAGAAGCGTTACAGCCACATCAAAAAATAGGAGGGAAATCAAATGAAGCATATTTCTACCCTGACTTCTGCAACCCTGAAGCAGACTGCAGCACACGGCGGTTGCGGCGAGTGCCAGACTTCCTGCCAGTCCGCATGCAAGACCTCTTGCACCGTGGCAAACCAGAAGTGCGAGCACGCAAAGTAATCACGCTTAAAAGGAATATGCAAGGCGCGCCTGCGGGTGCGCCTTGTTCCTGTATATCGGAGGAAAATAAATGATTCATCGTTATCAGAAAAAAGGGCTGAATTTCGTGCTCGATGTCAACTCGGGTGCGGTACATCTGCTCGATGATATCAGCTATGCAGTGTCCGGACTGCTGGATGAAAACATGGGTGATACCTGTCCGCAGAGCATCATTGACGCCCTGCCGGACTACACCGCGGACGAGATCCGCGAGGCATATGACGAGCTGTACGAGCTGAAAAAGGCCGGTCAGTTGTTCGCGCAGGATGACTACATCGACGTAAGCCGCTACATTCCGGTGAATGCACCGGTCAAGGCCCTGTGCCTGCATGTAGCGCACGACTGCAACCTGCGCTGCCAGTACTGCTTCGCATCCACCGGCGACTTTGGCCAGGGCCGCAAGATCATGCCGCCCGAGATCGCCAAGAAGGCCATCGACTTTGTTATCGCGCGTTCCGGCGTGCGTCACAACATCGAGGTCGATTTCTTCGGCGGCGAGCCGCTCATGGCGTGGGATACCGTTACCCAGACGGTCGATTATGCCCGCAGCCTGGAGGAGAAGTATAACAAGAAGTTCCGCTTTACCATCACCACCAACGGCCTGCTGCTCGATGAGGACAAGCGCAAGTACATCAACGAGAACATGGACAACTGCGTGCTGTCGCTCGACGGCCGCCGTGAGGTCAACGACGAGTTCCGCAAGACGGTAGCCGGTACGGGCAGCTATGACACCATCGTGCCCAAGTTCAAGGCGCTGGTGGACGAGCGCGACCCGAACCTCGATTACTACGCGCGCGGCACGTTCACTTCGCACAACCTCGATTTTGCCGAGGACGTGCTGAGCATTGCAGATGCAGGTTTTGACCGTCTGTCCGTTGAGCCGGTAACGGCAGACCCAGGCTGCGGATACGACTTGACCGAGGACGATCTGCCTAAAATCGAGGCCGAGTACGACCGTCTGACCGATATCATGCTCGAGCGTAAGAAGGAAGGCAAGCCGTTTACCTTCTTCCACTTCATGGTCGATCTGGATCAGGGGCCGTGCGTTGTCAAGCGTCTGCGCGGCTGCGGTGCGGGCTACGAGTATGTGGCCGTAACGCCGGACGGCGACATCTATCCCTGCCACCAGTTTGTCGGCAAGGATGAGTTCAAGCAGGGCAGCGTGCTCGACCAGTCCTTCAATATGGACATCGCGCAGAAGTTTGCCGGCATGAACATCTATTCTCGTCCGAAGTGCCAGAAGTGCTGGGCAAAGTTCTATTGCTCGGGCGGCTGCTCGGCAGCAAACTACAACATGAACCACGACATGAACGACTCCTACGACCTCGGCTGCGAGATGGAGCGTAAGCGTCTGGAATGTGCAATTTACCTAAAGGCAATGGATAAAATTTGTGCAAATCAGTCGAAGTGATGAATTGTAAAAAGAATCTGTAAAATTCGTTGCGAAACGGACTGTTTGTGCGTATAATTGCTCTTGTATTTGTACTGCCCTGTGAAGGAGATGATATTATGCCGCAGAATGTACTGGTTTCCGTGCTTGGTGAAGGTGAATATCTTCAGAAGCTGATCCGCGCCATCCTGGAGAAGGAGGTCGTACCGCAGCGCAATCTGTTCCTGTCCGCGAAGAATGCGGCGGCCTGCAAGGCTGCAGAGGGCTACGACGAGGTTCGTATCTGCGAGGACGAACTTGCTGCCGTGATCAAGAGTGAGATCGTGCTGCTCACCGCTTCGAAGCGTGAAATGCCGACCGAGCTTGCCAAGATTTCCAGCAGTTCGCAGAAGCGCGTGGTAGTTTCCGTGTGCGACAGCGAAAAGGTGGATCTTGCGTATCTGGCTGACCGCATCGCCGCTGCAACCGAGTTGATCGCGGCCGTGCTGCACCGTGACGAGGAAGGCAAGCTGTATGCAACCTACGAGATCAACAAAAAGGCACGCCCGTTCCTGCGCCAGCCCTGCAAGGACATGGTGAACGCGATGTGCGAGATGATCAACGAGGAAGGCTAAGTCCGTCTGTTGTTCTAAAAAGATAAAACCGGGAATATGCTGTTCTATGACTTTTCCAAGGGGGAAGACGTATGAACAAACAGCATATTCTCGGTTTTTTTGACGATTTGGTGCGGACGCCGGTGTTCCTGTTCCTGTGTGCGATGTTCCTGTGCGGTGCAGCGGCGGGCGGTCTGACCGGTCTGCGGGCCGGCGAAGGGGACGGCGCGGCGGTGCTTTCCGGTCTGCTGGCTGAATTGCCCGCGCATGTGGTGCAGAGCACGCTGTGCGCGCTTATCTGGGTGCTGCTGCCGCTCGTGTGCGCATTTTTGCGCCCGAGAGAGCTGCTGCTGAGTGCGGTTGCCGCGGCACGCGGCTTCGTACTTGCCATGACCGTCGCGGTCAGTGTGGGAGAAGAAAGTGCCATCATCATCGGAGCGACCGGCGTACCCGCCGTACTGAGCGTCTCCGCGCTGCTTGCCGCGTGCTCGATGGTCTGGCAGGGCGGTGAAGCCACCGGACGGTATTCGCTTCGAACGTGCAGGATGCCTTATTTCCTGTGTATTACGCTCGCCGTGCTGAGCGCCCTCCTGAGGGCCGCGATAGCGGCACTGTGCAATGTGTAAGTTTGCACAAAAATGCACAAATGCACAATCAGGATAGCGTGAAACATAGATTGAAAGTTTTGCAAAGAGTGAAGAGATTCTGCAAGGCAGGCGTTCAAAGAGGAAGGGACACCGTAGGTGTCCCTTCCTCTTTGCTCTTGCCGAGGGCACGGCAGTGTTGCAATTTCGACAAATCCATGCTAATATTTAGTTAGATTAACGAACTAACGGAGGGACAGCGCGAACATGGAAGACGCAGAGCAGCTCAATTCCTTTCTGGTCGATGTGTTCGGCCGGATCAACAAAATCGAAGAACGCGCCATGGCCGGCGGACTGGGCAGCGCGGTGTCCATCACCGAAATCCACATCATCGAGAAGATCGGTGACAGGGAACCTGTGCGTATGAGCGAGGTTGCCAGGTCAATCGGCGTAACATTGGCTACGCTGACGGTTGCGTGCGACAAGCTGGTCGCCAAGGGACTGGTGCGCCGCGTGCGCAGCCAGGAGGACCGCCGCGTTGTCAATATCATGCTCACCGACAAGGGCAGAGCCGCCTACGAGTACCACAAGGACTTTCACGAGCGCATGATCGCGTCTTTGGTGGATACGCTCTCGCCCGAGCAGACCGCGCTTTTAGCGCAGAGTTTGGAGAAACTGCAGGACTTTTTCCGCCACGAGGAAGCAGCCGTGGAGGGAGAAACCAATGGATAACCTGATATTCTGTCTGAATGCCACCGTGCCGATTTTTGCGATCATTGTGCTTGGCCGCTGGCTGCGCAGCAAAAACTTTTTCACCAAGCAGACGCTGACCGACATCGACCGTCTGTCGTTCAAGGTGCTGCTGCCGATCCTGCTGTTCCGCGATATCGCGCAGGGACGCATCACCGAGCAGTTCGACCCCGTGTTTTTCTTTTTCTGTGCGGGTGCGACGACGGTGTATTTTTTTGCCGTCTGGATCGGCGCGTCCCTCTTTCTTAAAGATAAGAGCATGGTTGGCGCGTTCACACAGGGCGCGTTCCGCGGCTCGCAGGCGATTCTGGGCGTGGCCTTTGTGCAGAATCTGTACGGCAATGCCGGTCTTGTGCCGCTGATGATCGTGGCAAGCGTGCCGCTGTACAACATCTTTTCGGTGCTGGTGCTGACTGTCACCGCGCCGGACGCACAGCAGGCGGACCACCGCGGCCTGGTCGGCAAAACGCTGCGCGGTATCATCACCAACCCGATCATACTGGGCATTTTCGCGGGTCTGCCGTTCTCGCTCCTGGCAATCGACTTTCCGCCGATGCTGGACAAGGGTCTGTCCATGCTGGGCAACTGTGCAACGCCGATGGCGCTGCTGAGCATCGGCGCGGGTTTTGAGGGCGCAAAGGCAATCAAAAAGCTGGGCCCGACCTGTGCAGCCGTGTTTATCAAGCTGGTGCTGCTGAGTGCTATCTTTCTGCCGATGGGCGTGGCGCTCGGCTTCCGCGAGCAGACACTGGTGGCTATCGTCATCCTGTGCGGTGCGCCGAGCACGGCGTCCGGTTATGTTATGGCGAAAAATATGGGCGGCGATCATGTTTTGTCATCGTCGATCATTGTGCTCAGCACGGCGCTGAGTGCGGTTACGCTGACATTGACGCTGTTTATCCTGCGTTCGATGGCGCTTATTTAACGTAAGGTTTTCGCCTTCGAGGCGAGGGGAACGCCGGCGGTTTCCCCGGCGGTTTCGCCGGGGAAACCAAAAGGGTAGACACCTGCGGTTTCTACCCTCTTGGGACTCCCGTTTCCCTTTGGGGGAGCACGGCGAAATTTGCAGAGCTGAGACTATGGGGGAACGGCCGTACTGTTCATCTTCCGTAGGGGCGGCCAATGGCCGCCCATTTCTCAACCGCAGATGCTCAAGCTGTTTTCTGACTGCTACACAGATCGGCGACTCTACGCTGGGTGCGGCATAACAGTGCCGCACGAATCGTTAGTCTGGAGATTGTAGACAGCACCTGCGAATATAGACACTTGGTAACATTTATCTTCGTAGGTGCCGTCTGTGATAACACGCTAACGAATTGCGCGACACGGGTATGTCGCGCCTGCTGGAAGTAGCCGGTCTGTGTAGCAGTAAGCTATCCGGGAACTGCGAATATTTTACGAAACAAACGCAAGAGCAACCCGACTGCCGTACCCCTATTTTCGCAGCGGTCGCCGGTCTCTGGTCTGCGCCAGACTATGACAGGAAACGGGTGATTCACAAGAGGGTAGAAACCTTGGTGTCTACCCTCTTGTGCGCCCGCGCGGCGTCAGCGCAGATTTCGTTCGCTTCGCAAGCGATAACTCATAAAATCAGCACAGATTTTGCAAAAGACGCAAAGAAAGGAGCCTCCGGCCATGCTGACTTATCACCTTAAACCGCACGATCAACAGCCGCTCTATGAGCAGCTTTACCACGCTGTCCGCGCGGACATCATGTCCGGCGCCTTGCCCGGCGGCACGCGCCTGCCGAGCAAACGCAAGCTGGCGGCCAATCTGCGCGTCAGCCAGATTACCGTAGAAACCGCCTACGGCCAGCTTGCCGCCGAAGGCTACATCGCCTCTGCACCAAGGCGCGGCTACTTTGTGCAGGAGCAGCTTGCCGTGCCGGTTTCCGAGCCACAGGAGCCATCCACACCGCCTTTGCCGCCGATTTCCGCCTCCAAGGAGACCTATCCTTACGATTTTCGCACGGATTTTGTCGATAACGGCTGCTTTCCGTTCTCCACATGGGCGCGGCTGTCGCGCAGTGTGCTGAGCGAATACTCGAGTGCGCTGCTCCGTGCGACCGACCCGTGCGGCGCGGCGGAACTTCGAGAGGAGATCGTGCGATACCTGCACGACTTCCGCGGCATCAACGTCTCGCCGGACAACATCCTGATCGGTGCAGGCTCGGAGTATCTGATGCATCTTGTCATTCAGCTGCTCGGCCGCGACCGCGTGTACGCGCTCGAGAATCCCGGCTACCGCAAGCTGTACCAGATTTTCGCAGCGAACGGTGTGACCGTGCGTCCGACACCGCTGGACAAGCACGGTCTGCGTGCTGACGCGCTGACCGCGAGTGACGCATCGGTGGTATACCTTACGCCGTCGCACCATTTCCCGCTGGGCACGGTTATGACGGCTGCCCGCCGACTGGAAATCCTCCGCTGGGCGTCGGAAGCGCCCGACCGCTACATCATCGAGGATGATTACGACAGCGAATTCCGCTATGCCTCACGCCCGATTCCGGCGTTGGGTGAGCTGGACAGGACCGGACGCGTCGTGTACGTCAACACCTTCGCGAAAAGCCTTGCCCCCGGACTGCGCATCGGCTATCTGGTGCTGCCGAATGCGTTGATGGCGCGCTATCGTGAACGGTTTTCGCGGTACTCATCTACCGTGCCGAGCTTTGACCAGTACACGCTGGCGGCCTTCATGCACACCGGCGGCTTCGAGCGGCACATCAGCCGCAGCCGCAAGGTCTATCAGGCACGCCGCGACGCGCTCATGGCCGCACTTGACCGCGAGCTGGCCGACCTGCCGCATGAGGTCTCGCGCTCGGAGGCCGGTCTGCACCTGCTGCTGCACATGCGCAACGGCATGCTCGAGCACGAACTTATTGAGCGTGCAAAGGCGGTCGGTGTGCGTGTTTACCCGCTTTCGGCGTACTATACGCCGCCGGTCAAGCCGCCGCGAGCAACGCTTGTGCTCGGCTATGCCGGTCTGACCGAACAGCAGATCGGCGAGGCGGCAAAGCTGCTCAAGCAAGCCTGGACAAAATAAATGCAACCCGAAGTGCGATAAATTTCTGCGAAGATTTGTAGCACTTCGGGTTTTTATTTCGTATTATCGGTGAAAGGAGGATGGAGCATGACCACAAAAACACCCGAACAACTCGTCAGCGTCTACGGCGACATGGTATACCGATTGGCGTATGCGCAGACGCGCAGCCGTCACGACGCGGACGATATTTTTCAGGAGGTCTTTCTCCAGACCGTGCGTAAACGACCGGTTTTCGACAGTGTGGAGCACGAAAAGGCATGGCTGCTGCGGGTGACGCTCAACTGCCTGAAAAGCCACTGGCGCATGGCATGGCGGCGGCACGACACACCGCTCGATGACCGCATTCCGTTTCCCGAGCCGGAGGACAGCGCACTGGATGAAGCCCTGCGGCGGCTGACGCCTAAGTACCGCACGGCAGTGCATTTATTCTACTGCGAGGGCTACACCGCAGAGGAGATTGCGCGCATGAGCGGGGAAAAACCGTCCACGATACGCACACGGCTGACACGCGCACGGGCACAGCTGCGCGAATTGATGAAAGGAGAACTGGACGATGGATTTTCACAAGCAGTACCGCGACATGAATGAGAATATCACGCCGAGCGACACACTGGTGCAGCAGACGATCGCCAAAATGGAGAGCGGCAGGCCGCACAGAGCGCGAAAACCGCTCAAGATCATCCTTGCGGTTGCAGCGGCACTGGCCTGCGTGAGCACCGCCGTAGCCGCCAATCAGGAGGCGGTTCTGCGGGTGCTGTACCAAATCGCGCCCGGCATGGCAGAGTACCTGCAGCCGGTCGGGCAGGTCTGTGAGGACCGGGGCGTTAAGTTGGAGGTCGTTTCGGCGGACGTGGAAGGCAGCACGGCAAAGGTTTATTTGTCGCTGACCGACACCACCGGCAGCGTGTTCGGCGATGCCGCGCCGGATATGTACGACAGTTGGTCGCTTGATTACGCCGGTTTTGGTCGTGGAGCACGTTCCTATGGCTGCTCAACGCTCGATTACGACCCGAATACGCATACCGCAACCTATTTTCTGCAGATTGATGATTTGAATGGCAAACATATTCCGGCAGGTGCATTCCGGTTTTCGTTCAATCAGCTTCTCATCGGCAGAGAAAAGCAGGAAGGTGTTCCGGTAACGGCGGATTTGTCTGCTGTGCCGAAAAACGCACCGACCGAGAACCATGCAATCAACGGTTACGGTACAATGAATCCGGATGCGCTGGGTGACATGGATTCGTATGATTTTCTTGTTCCGCAGGGCACGCTCTGGCAAAGCGAGGACGGTATATGCGCACTGATTGCCGCCGGCTGGCGAAATGGAGAACTGCATTTGCACTATCGCACAGATGGTTCGCTGTCGCTGGACAATCACGCAGATTTTTCCACCGTGCACCTTGCAGACGGCACGGAATTGATGTGCGATTACACGGTAACCTACAAGGATTTTGACAACGACACCGACTACACCGAGTACGTTTTCCCGATGGCATACAAGGATGTTGCCGACTGTACACTTACCGGTGATCTCTACACCGCAAGCAACCTGATGGACGGCAGATGGGCAGTTTCCTTCCGGCTGACGCAGTAACGCAACATGAGGACATATCCGATGGATATGTCCTCATGTTTTATCTGTTTTATCCTTTTTCTTCACCGAATGCGCGAACACAACGGATTGATCACCGAATTTCTGCCGCAGTGCGTCAACCGTCTGGTCGAGCTTATGCTGGCGGTCGCGCTTTTGGATATCCTCGGCGGCATCAAACAGCGAAAGCTGCTCGCACGACTGATTTTCCGGCAGCAGATTGGCAGCCGTGACCGACAGCAGGCGCACCGGCTTGTCCATCGGCCAGTGCCCGAGCAGCAGCTGCATGGACAGATCGATGAGCGTCCGCGTGGAGTTGGTCGGCCGCTCAAGCGTTACCTGTCGTGAGCGGTTGTGAAATTCCGGGTCGCGGATGCCGAGCTGCACGGTCTGGCACACCATGCCGCGTTTTCGCAAACGTCTACCGACATTGTCGCACAGCGCCGTGATGCCCATGCGGCATTCGTCCGCGCCGAGCAGATTGTGCGCAAACGTCATGCTGTTGCCGACCGATTTGACCTCTCGTTCGGCGTAAAACGAGCGCACCGGCTCATCGTCCTCGCCTCTGGCGTAACGCAGCAGAAGATCGCCGTTTTTGCCCAGAATGCTGTGGATAAACGCCGGATCGCAGGCCGCCAGCTCGCCGATCGTGCGCACGCCCAGTCGGTTGAGCCGGTCGCTGGCGCGTTTGCCGACATACAGGAGCGTGTTCGCGGGCAAGGACCACACGCGCTGCTTGAAATTTTCGCGCGAAAAGACCGTCGTGCCATCCGGCTTTTTGTAATCGCTGCCGAGCTTGGCGAACGCGCGGTTGAACGATACGCCGACCGAAATGGTCAGCCCGACCTCCTCGCGCATGCGGCGGCGCAGCTCGTCCGCGATATGCTCGCCGGAGCCGAACAGGTGCATCGAGCCGGTGACATCGAGGAAGGATTCGTCAATGCCGAACGGATCGACAAGATCGGTGTACTGCAGGTACAGTTCGTTGCACTTGCGCGAAAACTTCACATATTCGCTCCGATGCGGTGCTACCAGCCGTAAATCCGGGCATTTTCGTTTCGCCTGCCAGATGGTCTCGGCGGTTTGTACGCCGAAGGCTTTGGCCTTCTCGTTCTTGGCGAGAATGATGCCGTGGCGGCTCTCCGGATCACCGCAGACGGCGGTCGGTCCGTCGGCGAGCGACGGGTCGAGCAGCGTTTCCACACTCGCGAAAAACGAGTTGCAGTCGCAGTGCAGAATGGTTCGGTCCATCGGTCATCATCTCCTTTCGAACGAATGTTTGCATTGTATAACTGCATTATATCCGAAAAAAATGTGCTTGACAAGTGGGAGAATGAGGTGCATACTGTATTTGCAAGCAAGGGTGCCGTGATGAGCGGCTGAGAGGGCGAGAGCCTAACCTTTTGAACCTGTTGGTTAGCACCATCGTAGGGAAGCTGTCGCATACACTTGAAATTTTAATGCTCCGGTTTTACCGAATGGTGAGACCGGAGCATTTTTTTCTTGCGGAAAAGAGGATATTTGCATGAAAGTAAACGGTAACGAACGCGCTGTTCCCGCAGAAGGAACCGTACTGTCACTGCTGAAGGAGCTGGGGCACGACCCGCAGCGTGTGGCTGTCGAGAAGAACGGCACCATCATTCCGCGCGCGCAGTTCGCGGAAGAGAAGCTGACCGATGCAGACCATCTGGAAGTCGTATGCTTTGTGGGCGGCGGCTGATATTCTTCGATTGAAACTACAGTTTCAATCGAGAGGGGACATACTGCATAAAACGCGGATATGTCCCAAAGAAATTTGCGCATCGCAAGCGGCACACAAATTTCTTACTGGTATGAAAACCGAGATACATGCTCCCGGTTTTCATAGAAATTGCAATGCAATTTCCGATTAAATGCACGCTGTGCGTGATTACAGGAGAATTCCCATGATTTTAACCAAAGAACAACTGCATGACGCACTGGTGGAACGCCACGGCGTGGATATTCAGGCTAAGCTGGACAAGGCGTGTGTCGGCATTGCGGGTCTGGGCGGGCTTGGCTCCAACCTTGCGATTTTTCTGGCGCGGCTGGGTGTCGGTCATCTCATCCTCGTGGATTTCGATGTGGTGGACATCACCAACCTCAACCGACAGCATTACACGATGAAAGACCTCGGTATTCCGAAAACGCTCGCACTTGTCGAGCAGCTTGAGGCCATCAATCCCTATCTCACCTACGAGACTTACACCGAGCGGGTCGTTCCGTCCAACGTAGAGCGGCTGTTCTCCGGCTGTGATGTGGTCGTGGAGGCGTTCGACAAGCCGGATCAGAAGGCTATGCTGCTCGAGAATCTGCTTACCAGACTGCCGGAAAAGCCGGTCGTATCGGGCAGCGGCATGGCAGGCTACGGCTCGGCGAACCTGATCAAGACCGAAAAACGCTTCGGCCATGTGTATCTCTGCGGCGACGGTACAAGCGATGTAGCCGACGGTCTCGGCCTGATGGCGCCGCGCGTAGCGGTCTGCTCGGCACACGAAGGCACGATGGTGCTGCGCCTGCTCATTGGCGAAACGGAGCCGTAAATAGAAAACGGAGAACAGAAGCCGCAGCTTTCATTCTCCACTCCCCATTATTCTTTCGGCTGATCGGAACCGCAGTGTGCACACTTGACAGCCTTGATCGGAATCTCGCTGCAGCAGAACGGGCAGACCTTGGTGGTCGGCTCTGCGGGTGCTTCCGGCTTTTTGCCGAGCGCGGTCAGCTTATTGACTGCCTTGAGCAGACAGAACAGCACGAACGCCATGATCAGGAAATTGATGATCGAGGTGATGAACGCGCCGTAGCGCAGCTCCACACCGCCGAGGTTCAGCACGAAACCGCTTAAATCGGTGCCGCCGAACAGGCCGAGGATCGGGTTAATGAGGTTATCGGTCAGTGAAGTCACGATGCTGGTGAACGCACCGCCGATGATAACACCGATCGCCATGTCCATCACGTTGCCGCGCAGCGCGAAGGCTTTGAATTCTTCGATAAACTTTTTCACTTTTACGTTCCCCTTTCTTATTTATACTATCAGTTTATACGTTTCCCTTAAATGGGTCAAGAAAAAGGAGTTTTTCACATGAAAGATACACTTGTAATCGGCGGACACGAGTTCAAGTCCCGCTTTATCCTTGGTTCCGGCAAGTATTCGCTCGACCTGATCAACGCTGCTGTGCAGAATGCAGGCGCACAGATCATCACGCTGGCACTGCGCCGAGCAAATGAGGGCGGCACGGCTAACATCCTCGACTATATTCCGGAGGGCGTAACGCTGCTGCCGAACACCTCGGGTGCCCGCAATGCCGACGAGGCAGTTCGCATTGCGCGTCTGTCGCGTGCGTGCGGCTGCGGCGATTTCGTCAAGATCGAAATCATGCGCGACAGCAAGTACCTGTTGCCGGACAATCAGGAGACTATCCGCGCGACCGAGATCCTCGCAAACGAAGGCTTTGTTGTCATGCCGTATATGTATCCCGATCTGAACGTTGCGCGTGATCTGGTCAACGCGGGCGCGGCCTCCATCATGCCGCTGGCGGCTCCCATCGGCACGAACAAGGGTCTTGCCACCCGCGAGTTCATCAAAATCCTGATCGACGAAATCGACCTGCCGATCATTGTAGACGCAGGCATCGGCCGTCCGTCGCAGGCTTGCGAGGCGATGGAGATGGGCGCGGCAGCTATCATGGCCAACACCGCGATTGCCACCGCAGGCGATATTCCGGCGATGGCTGAGGCGTTCAAGCAGGCGATTGAGGCAGGCCGCACGGCATACCTTGCCGGTCTGGGCCGTGTCCGTGAGACGGCGTCGGCATCCTCTCCGCTGACCGGTTTCCTGCAGGATTAAGACGGAAAGAGGGATATTTGTCATGGAAAACGAAAAAAATGAAATGATTTCCGCGAAATACATCACCGCTGATACCGATCACATGGAGTATCAGCTGGGCATGGACAACATCGGCTCCGAGGTGCAGGACGAGGTCATTTCCCGCATGAACGCCTATGACGCGGATGCCTATACGGCGGCTGACGTGCTGCGTGCGCTTCGCAAGGACGTTCTCTCGCCGGAGGACTTCGGCGCACTGCTGTCTCCCGCGGCGCTGCCGTTCCTTGAGCAGATGGCGCAGCGCGCACAGGCCGAAACACGCAAGCATTTCGGCAACTCGGTGCAGATGTTCACGCCGCTGTATATCGCCAATTACTGCGAAAATTACTGCATTTACTGCGGTTTCAACTGTCATAACAAGATTCGCCGTGCCAAGCTGGATATGGACGAGATCGAACAGGAGCTGAAGGCCATCGCGGAGACCGGTCTGCAGGAAATCCTCATTCTGACCGGCGAGAGCCGTGCCATGTCGCCGGTATCCTACATCGGCGAGGCCGTTAAGCTGGCGCGCAAGTATTTCCGTGTCATCGGCATCGAGATTTATCCGCTCAACGTGGATGAGTACGCTTATCTGCATGAGTGCGGTGTGGACTACGTTACCGTATTTCAGGAGACCTATGACGACCAGAAGTACAAAACCCTGCACCTCGGCGGTCACAAGCGCATTTTCCCGTACCGCCTGAACGCACAGGAGCGTGCCTTAATGGGCGGCATGCGCGGTGTCGGCTTTGCGGCGCTGCTCGGTCTGTCCGACTTCCGAAAGGACGCGTTTGCGACCGGTCTGCACGCGTACCTGCTGCAGCGCAAGTATCCGCACGCAGAGATTGCTTTCTCGTGTCCGCGTCTGCGCCCGATCATCAATAACGATAAGATCAATCCGAAGGACGTGCACGAGCCGCAGCTGCTGCAGGTGGTATGTGCCTACCGCATCTTCATGCCGTTCGCGTCCATCACTATCTCGACCCGCGAGCGCGCGGGCTTCCGCGATAATATCATCGGCATCGCCGCCACCAAGATTTCCGCCGGCGTAGACGTCGGTATCGGCGGTCACTCCGGCGAGGATAAGGGAGATGAGCAGTTCGAGATTTCGGACGGCCGTTCGGTCGATGAGGTATATAACGCAATCGTAGAGCATAATCTGCAGCCTGTAATGGCAGATTATCTGTATGTTTAACACATTTCTGCTGTATTTTGCCGAAAGCAAAACAAGCAGAACAGGCGCACCGCAGTGCGCCGCATAAAATTCCCTAAGAAAGTCAGGGCGTGTACCTGACTTTCTTACCACTGCCCGCGCCGCCGCGGCGCGGCCTCGTTTGCTGTGCAAACGAGAGGGGGATATCCGGACAAGTTCCCAGGGAAACTTGTCCGGCATCTAAGGGGGACGGAGTCCCCCTTAGAACAAGGCTTGTCAGCCGCCGAAGTGCGGCAATCTGCTGAGGACAGAGCGCACCGCATGCCACTGCAGATTTATATGAAAACCGCACTCCGGAAGCAATAAATTTTATTCCGAAGGAGTATCAGTAAGCCATGAGAAATTATGCAACGCAGATGGATGCCGCAAAGCGCGGTATCGTCACGCCGGAGATCGAAACGGTCGCCAAAAAGGAAAACCGTCCGGTCGAGTTCATCATGGAACGAGTCGCAAAGGGTACGATTGCGATTCCGGCGAACATCAATCACAAAAGCCTGTCCGCAGAGGCGGTCGGCGACGGCACCCGCGTAAAGATCAATGTCAATCTCGGCATTTCGGGTGACTGCAAGGACTACGAGATGGAGCTGCGCAAGGTGCGCATGGCCGTTGACATGGGCGCGGAGTCCATCATGGACCTGTCCAACTACGGCAAGACCAACACCTTCCGCAAGCAGCTGATCGACATGTCGCCCGCGATGATCGGCACCGTACCGATGTACGACGCGATCGGGTATCTGGAAAAGGATCTGCTCGAGATCACCGCACAGGATTTCCTCAAGGTTGTTGAGGCGCACGCCAGGGAGGGTGTGGACTTCATGACCATTCATGCGGGTATCAATCGCCGTGCGGTCGAAGCCTTTATGCGTGAGGGCCGCAGGATGAACATCGTCTCCCGCGGCGGCTCGCTGCTGTTCGCGTGGATGAAGATGACCGGAAATGAGAATCCGTTCTTCGAGTATTACGACGAGGTGCTGGACATTCTCCGCCGCTACGACGTTACCATTTCGCTGGGTGACGCACTGCGTCCGGGCTGCATTGATGATGCGTCCGACGCGGGTCAGATCAGCGAGCTGATCGAACTGGGCAATCTTGCGCAGCGTGCGTGGGCGAAGGATGTACAGGTTATGATCGAGGGCCCCGGCCATATGGCGATGAACGAGATTGCGGCCAATATGCAGATGGAAAAGCGCCTTTGCCATGGAGCGCCTTTCTATGTCCTCGGGCCGCTCGTCACCGATATTGCACCGGGTTACGACCATATTACCTCGGCCATCGGCGGCGCCATCGCCGCACAGGCCGGCGCGAACTTCCTGTGCTACGTTACACCGGCGGAGCACCTGCGCCTGCCGGATGAAAATGACGTGCGCGAGGGCATCGTTGCCAGCAAGATCGCGGCCCATGCCGCCGATATCGCACTCGGTTTGCCCGGTGCGCGTGACCGCGATAACGCAATGGCGGACGCGCGTCATAAGCTGGATTGGGATGCACAGTTCGCGCTGGCACTCGATCCGGAAAAGGCCGAGCGCTTCTATAATCAGGTTCCGCCGACCGAGCGTCATACCTGCTCGATGTGCGGTAAAATGTGCGCCGTGCGTACCACAAATATGATCCTTGAGGGCAAAGAAGTCAAATTCTGCTCGGAAAAGGGCGCATGCTGATGCTTCGGAATAAAAAAGAGCGGTCGGGAGACCGCTCTTTTTTGAAGCTGTCGAAAAACTACCGTTTTTCGAGCCGCCTCTCGATAAAAACCACGCTTTCGGTCGAATTCTGAAGAAAAATCGCGCCTTGCAGGCAGGATTCTGTTTGCTTCGCAAGTGTTCGATCTCGATTTGGCAATCAAACAAACAAAACCGGCACATAAGGAGAAAAACCTCTGTATGTGCCGGTTTTCGCTTGCAGCTAAGAAAAATACTGATGTCTCAGCTCCAGATTGTACGCAAGCAGCGTCCGCAGCCGTTTTTTGCCGCGGGAGCAGTGCCGCGATACCGCCGATGGACTGATCCCAAGCCGTTCGGCGCACTGCTTGCAGGATAATCCCTCCACCTCGATCATCCACAGCACCTCGTACTGCCGCGGTGTCAGTTGCTCGCGCATGGCCCGGAAGAAGGCCGTGCGGAATGCCTGCCGGAAGCCGCGGTCGTCCTCCGCGAGCAGACCGAGATACTGCCGGTAGGCCAGCCGTGTCGCTGTGTGCTCAGACAGCGCGACAGTCCGCATGCGCGTCACCTTCTTCGCTGTGGTCGTGGTAGTGCTCCATCAGGAATACGGTCTGACGGCTCTCGTTGATCAGCGTCTGCAGGAATTTTGCACGCTGCTTGAGCCGGTAGCGCACCTCCGGCTGACGCGTACGCTTCTGTGCCGCCTGAAGCTGCTTGATACGCAGCTCCAGCAGAGCGACATTTACACGGTATTCCTGCGCCATCTCACACAATTTCATGGCGGCCCCTCCTTACGATATACGAACAAATGTTCGATTCTTTATGTCCCTTATAATACAACATAAAGTATGAGTTGTCAATGAAAAACTATATTTTGTGTTATATTCCTAAAATTCGCATCATACATTGTGGTAGAGAGGGAAGGAGGAGATACCATGCACAGACTGCTGCTGACCGGTGTCGGGCTGGTGCTGGTGCTGTATTTGCTGCCGGTATTTTACCCAGCGGAAACGGACAAGACAGAGCCGCAGACACCCTCAGAAAGCGTCACAGCGGCAGCGACAGGCGGTTCGGACATCACGGTTCTGGTGAACGGCAAGGCGCAGGAAATGCCGCTGGAGACCTATGTGGAGGGCGTGACGGCGGCAGAGATTGCGGACGATTTTCCGGTTGAAGCCATCCGCGCACAGGCGGTCGCAGCGCGGACGTACGCGGTGTATAAGCAGTCGAGAGGACGGCCGGCAGAGCATCCGGATGCGGACGTCTGCGACGATTACAGCCATTGTGCGGCATACCAGCCGGACGCGGTCAAGACGTTCAGCACCGGCTATTCGCGGATACGCAAGGCCGTCAAGGACACGGCAGGGCAGATCCTGACCTGCGACGGTGCACCGATTGCGGCTGTGTTCCACTGCGTCAGCGGTCCGAAGACCGAGTCTGCCGCCGATGTCTGGGGCGAGGATATTCCGTATCTGCAGAGCGTGGTCAGTCCGGGCGGCACGCAGTACGCCGGATACGAGAGCGCGGTGACACTAACGGCGGATGCGTTCCGCGAAAAGGTCGCGCAGACTCTGCCCAAAGCGGATGTGAGCGGCAAGCCCGACCGCTGGTTTGCGTCCTCGGTGCGCTCGGCGGCTGGCGGCGTGAAAACCGTGAAGCTCGGCGGCGTGACCGTCGAGGGAACCGCAGTGCGGGCGCTGTTCGGCCTGCAGTCCACGAATTTCACCATCACAACCACCGAGGACAGTATTACGTTTCACACCATCGGATACGGACATGGTGTTGGTCTGTCGCAGTATGGTGCTAAATATATGGCGGAGCAGGGAAGCGATTACACGGAAATACTGGCTCACTATTATCCGCATACAGAGTTGAAATTGGAGAGCAGAGAGTGAAGAAAATGGAAAAATGAGAATGGAAAATTGCGAACCTTGTTCGCATATGAAAAGGAGCGCATTGCGCGACAAAAAAGGCAGGATATGTGCCTGCCTTTTTTAACAAACAGGAAAATCCCCCGAAAACCGGGAAGTTTTCGGGGGATTTCTCTGCAATAGCCCTTACAGGCTTGCCTGGCAAGGGCGTTTCTCGATAGAAAGGACGGTTACGTCCTTTCTATCGAAGGCGAAGCCTTAGAAAGCGAAGTTGGTCTTAACTCTCCAGATATTCTGTGCATACTCAGCAATCGAGCGGTCCGCTGCGAAGCGGCCGGAGTTGGCAATGTTGATCAGCGCCATGCGGTTCCACTGATCCTGATCGCGGTAAGTCTGGCTTACGCGCTCCTGTGCTTCAGCGTAGGATGCGAAGTCCTTCAGGCTCATATAGCGATCAGCCGGGCCGCCGTTGCCGCCGTGCAGCAGCAGGTTGGCAATATCGGTGTAGTCCACGCCGTCACCGAAGCCGTGGATCATCTGATCGAGCACGCGGCGGATCACCGGATCGTTCTGGTAGATGACCATCGGCTCATAGCTGCCGGAAGCGGCCAGTGCCTCAGCCTCGGGCGTCTCCATGCCGAAGATGAAGATGTTCTCCTTGCCGACTGCCTCGCAGATCTCGACGTTTGCGCCGTCCATCGTACCGATGGTCAGAGCACCGTTCATCATGAACTTCATGTTGCCGGTACCGGACGCTTCCTTGCCGGCGATGGAGATCTGCTCGGAAACCTCGGCAGCCGGCATGATGATCTCAGCCAGCGATACCTTGTAGTCCTCGAGGAATACGACCTTCAGCTTGTCGCGTACTGCCGGATCGTTGTCGATCATCTTAGAGATGGAGTTGATCAGCTGAATGGTCTTTTTCGCAACTGCGTAGCCCGGTGCGGCCTTGGAGCCGAAGATGAAGGTGCGCGGAACGAAATCCATATCCGGATTGTCCTTCAGCTTGTGGTACAGGCTGATAATGTGCAGAATGTTCAGCATCTGGCGCTTGTACTCGTGCAGACGTTTAACCTGTACGTCGAAGATGGAGTCCATGTTGACTTCGATGCCGTTGTGCTCCTTGATATAGTCCGCCAGACGCTGCTTGTTGTGGCGCTTGATCTCGCCCAGCTTGTCGAGCAGCTCCTTGTCATCCGCATAGTTGTTCAGAACCTGCAGCTCGGACGGATGGGTGCGGTAGCCGGTGCCGATCTTGCTCTCGATCAGCTCAGCCAGCTCCGGGTTGGCCTCACACAGCCAGCGGCGGTGTGCAATGCCGTTGGTGACGTTGCAGAACTTGGAGGAGTAGATCTTGTAGAAATCAGTGAATACGCGCTCCTTGAGGATCTCGGAGTGCAGCGCGGATACGCCGTTAATAGAGAACGAGCCTGCGATAGCCAGATGCGCCATGCGGACGGTATCGTCGGCAACGATAGCCAGCTTGGAGATCTTCTGGAAGTCGTTCGGGAAGTAGTTCCACAGCTCCTTGCAGAAGCGCTCGTTGATTTCGTAGATGATCTGCATAATACGCGGCATCAGCTCCTGAACGAGCGATACCGGCCAGCACTCGAGGGCTTCAGGCATAACGGTGTGGTTGGTGTAAGCAACAGACTGGCTGGTGATGTTCCAGGCCTGCTCCCAGCTCATGTCGTTTTCGTCCATCAGGATGCGCATCAGCTCTGGAATAACCAGGGTCGGATGGGTATCGTTGATGTGCAGGACGTGCTTGTGCGCGAAGTTTTCGAGCGTGCCGTACTTGGCCTTGTGCTTTGCACAGATGTCCTGCAGGGTTGCGGAAACCAGGAAGTACTGCTGCTTGAGACGCAGGGACTGACCCTCGCGGTGGTTATCCTCCGGATAGAGGACCATGGAGATGGTCTCTGCCAGTGCGTGCTTCTCCAGTGCTTTCAGATACTCACCGGAGGAGAACAGCTTCATGTCCAGTGCGATCGGGCTCTGTGCCTTCCACAGGCGCAGACGCGCGATGTTGTTGGTGCCGTAACCGGAGATCGGCATATCATACGGAACTGCCAGAACCGGCGTGTAATCGTGGTAGTTGACAACCAGCTTGCCGTTATCGTCGAAGTAGGTGTCAACCGTGCCGCCGATCTTGACCTCGCGGGTCTCATCCATTGCCGGAATCTGCCAAACCTCGCCGGTAGACAGCCAGGAATCCGGCAGCTCGACCTGCTGGCCTTCTACGATCTTCTGCTTGAAAATGCCGTGCTCGTAGCGGATGGAGTAGCCGGTGCCGCGTACGCCGTCGGTCGCCATGCCGTCCATATAGCAGGCAGCCAGACGGCCAAGACCGCCGTTGCCCAGACCGGGATCCGCTTCCTCCTCGAAGATGTCCGCCATCTCGAAGCCCATGTCCTTCAGGGCTGCGGTCAGTGCATCCAGCATACCGAGGTTGTAGGCGTTGTTGCGCAGGCTGCGGCCGACAAGAAATTCCATGCACAGATAATGCACCTGACGCTCTCCGTCGCGCTCTACCTCATTCTGGGTTTCGATCATGTGCTCTGTCAGTGCATCGCGCACTACGAGGGCACAAGCCTCGTATACCTGATCCTTGGTAGCGTCCTCTACCTCGCAGGCGAAATGTCTTTGCAGTTTACCTGCAATGGCTTCTTTCAAAGCGGTCTTTGTGTACTGGGTCTTTGGCATGGTCTTTCTTATCTCCTCACATAGTTGTTTGGAGGCACTGCCGAGCGATACGTCTGCGGTGCTTTGCGGAAATTTTGCGCTTTGGCGTCGTTGCGATCCCTTGCAATACACAAAGTATTGCTGCGGAACCGCGCCTAGCCAAATCACAAACTTTACTCGCAAATCACTCTTGCCGTATCACTCGTCAGCACCTCTAAGGGTGCCGTAGATTTCAATGGGATGAAAATTACGGAATCACCAGTTACCGTCACCGTATTCCCTCAAATCGGGTGACGGGTCGGGCTGACAGGTCGGTTACTGACCCATCGCGGTCTTGTAAACCTCGATATATTTATCGGCAGAGCTGCCCCAGCTGAAGTCGCTCTGCATACCCTGCATAATCAGCTTGCTCCACGCAGGCTTGTTAAAGCGGAATACGCCGCAGGCCTCGCGGATAACGTGCAGCATGTCGTGCGCGTTGTAGCTTGCAAAGGTGAAGCCGTTGCCCGTGCCGGCATAATCGACAAAGGCGTGAACGGTGTCCTTGAGGCCGCCGGTCTCGCGGACGATCGGAATAGTGCCGTAGCGCAGTGCGATCATCTGTGCCAGGCCGCACGGCTCAAACTTGGACGGCATCAGGAACATATCGGCGCCTGCGTAAATGCGGTTTGCCAGATCGCCGGAGAACATGATGGACGCGGAAACCTTATCCGGCCAGCGACGCTTTGCCTCAATGAACATCTGCTCATAGCGGTAGTCACCGGTGCCGAGCACGATCAGGCGAACATCATCTGCCAGAATATCCGGCAGGACTGCTTCGATGAGGTCGAGTCCCTTCTGGTCAACAAAGCGAGTGACAATGCCGATAACCGGCGTGTTTGCATCGCCCTCGAGGCCGCAGAGCTTGAGCAGTTCGGTCTTATTGACCTGCTTATCCTGCGGATTGTTCGGGCCGTATTTCTTGAAGATCTTGCTGTCGGTCTCCGGATTGAAGGCATCCATGTTGATGCCGTTCAGGATGCCGTGCAGCTTGTAGCTGTTCATGCGCAGCACGGAATCCAGACGGTAGCCGTAGTATTCGGTCTGAATTTCGTTTGCGTAGGTCGGCGAAACCGTGGTGATAGCCGTGGAAGCCACGATAGCAGCCTTCATCAGGTTGACGTCACCGTCCATCGCCATAAAGCCGGAGCGGAAGTGTGCGTCGTCAATGCCGAGCACATACTCCAGAATCTCACGGCCGTAGCGGCCCTGATACTGGATGTTGTGGATGGTGAACACGGTCTTGATATTCTCGTAGAACGGACGGGAAGCGAACATCAGGTTGTAATAAACCGGAACGAGGGCAGTCTGCCAGTCGTTGCAGTTGATCACATCCGGCTTCCAGTCCAGATCGGGCAGTACCTCGAGTACCGCCTTGGAGTAGTACGCGAAGCGCTCTGCGTCGTCGTACTCGCCGTAGATCTGGCCGCGTGCGAAGTAATACTCATTATCGATGAAATAATAGGTAACGCCGTCTGCCTCATAGCGGAAGATACCGCAGTACTGGTTGCGCCAGCCCAGACGGACGTAAGCGTTTTTGATGTAATAGAACTTTTCGCGCATACTCTGGTCGATCGCAGAATACAGCGGGCAGAATACACGCACGTCATGTCCCTTGGCAGCGAGTGCCTGCGGGAGCGAACCTGCTACATCGCCCAATCCGCCGGTTTTGATGAACGGAGCGCATTCGCTGGTAACATACATGATTTTCATAAAGCCGAGCCTCCCCAACAGAGAGTGCGGAAACAGCGCTGACCGTTTCCGCACCCGTTGTAATTTTATTATACTCGTTTCTGTCTGAATGTAATATAGCAATATTTCACGAACATTTGCGCTGCGGAAAATGCGTTTTTGCTGTGATAGCAACTTCTAAACAGAAGTTTATGCGGATTTAACAGAAAAGGATCAAACGGTTGCGTTTTTTGCGATGGTGATCGGATAATTTTCGTGTCCCATCATCGTGCGGCCATCACGGATAATAACATTGCGGTCGGTGATGACATGACGGAGCGAAGCCTCGGTCATAATGCGTCCGCCTTCCATGATGATGCAGTTATTGACCTCGGCGCCCTTTTCAATCACAACGTCGCGGAACAGAACGGAGTTCTTTACCTTGCCCTCGATGCGGCAGCCGTCGGCGATGAGGCAGTCCTCTACGTCGGCTTCATCGCCGTAGTAGGTCGGAGCCTCGTCCTTGATGCGGGTCAGGATCGGACGGGTGCGCTTGAATACCTCGTTGCGGACATCCTTGTCGAGCATGTCCATGTTGGAGCGGTAGTAGTCGAAGGTGTCCTCGACCTTGACGGCGTACTCGTTGAACAGGTAGCCGGCTACCGTGCCGTCCATCAGGGCACGGGTGAGGAATTCGCGCTCAAAGTGGATGCAGTTATGGGTTACGCAGTCGGACAGCATGTGGATAAGGTACTGGCGGCTCATGACGTAAATGCCGAGTGCCGCATGCTTGCACTTGCCCTCGTTGCAGTCTCCAACGCGGATGTCAACGGCTTCCTTCTTGCGGTTCAGCTCCACATAGGTGGTAAATGGGGAATCCTTCTGCTTCTTGGTGCATACCATGGTCAGGTCTGCGCCGGACTTGATGTGGCGGTCGATAACGTCGTCGAGCGGTACATTGGCAACAATGTCGCCGTCCGCTACGACTACATAGTCTGCACGGTTCTTCTGCAGGAAGTCAACCGCACCGGCCAGTGCGTCGATCTTGCCGCGGTACTCGCCGGTTACCAGCGGAGACGCCTTCTTGGAGTAGGAATACGGCGGCAGCATGGTTACGCCGCCGTTCTTGCGGGAAAGATCCCAGTCCTTGGCGTTGCCGATGTGGTCGATAAGGGACTGGTACTTGTCCTTCATCAGTACGCCCACGCGGTAAATGCCGCTGTTTACCATATTGGAAAGCATAAAGTCGATAATGCGATACCGGCCGCCCCACTGTACCGCACCGACCGTGCGGTGCTCGGTGATCTCACGGAGATCGCTGTCGGTATCAAATGCAATGATCATGCCTAAAACGCTGTTCATGTTTGTGCCGCCCCCTTACTTTACGTCCGGCAGATCCTTATCTGCCATTTCCTTAGCGGCCAGCTTTGCGCCGCTGCCGATGCGAACGCCTTCGGCTACTACCGCAACGCCCCAGTTGTCTACGTCGCTGTCGGACGGGCTGCCGCCGACTTCCGCGCCCTTGGCGATAACGGCCTTTTCGGCTACGATGGAGTAGCGCACGGTCGCGCCTTCCTCAACCACGGCACCCGGCATCAGGATGGAATATTCCACCTTGGCACCCTTGCCGATCTTAACATCCGAGAACAGGACGGACTCGGAAACGTCGCCGTAGATCTCACAGCCCTCGGAGAGCAGGGTATGGGTAACCTTAGCCTGCTTGGAGGTGAAATGCGGAGGCGAACCGGTGGTGCGGCCGTAGATCTTCCAGCTGTCATCGGAAAGCTGCAGGCCGGAGTTCGGAGAGAGCAGATCCATGTTTGCTTCCCACAGGCTCTCGATGGTGCCTACGTCCTTCCAGTAGCCCTTGAAGCGGTAGGAAACCAGCTTTTCACCGTTATTCAGCATCGCCGGAATAATGTCCTTGCCGAAGTCGTTGGAGGACTGCTCGTTGGCCTCGTCATTGATGAGGTATTCCTTCAGCTTTTTCCAGGTGAAGATGTAGATGCCCATGGAAGCCAGCGTGGACTTCGGCTCCTTCGGTTTCTCCTCGAATTCGTAGATGGTGCCGTCCGGCTTGCAGTTCATGATACCGAAACGGGAAGCCTCGGAAAGCGGAACGTCCAGCACCGCGATGGTCGCGTCAGCGCCGGTCTCCTTGTGCTGCTGGAGCATCTTGTTGTAGTCCATCTTGTAGATGTGGTCGCCCGAGAGAATGAGGACGTATTCGGGATCGTAATCCTCCAGGAACTGAATGTTCTGGTAGATGGCGTTTGCGGTGCCCTTGTACCACTCGGTCTTTTTGCTCTCGTACGGCGGCAGAACATAGACGCCGCCGCGCAGGCGGTCGAGGTCCCACGTCTGGCCGGAACCGATGTAAGCGTTGAGCACATGCGGCTCGTACTGGGTCAGCACGCCAACAGTATCAATGCCGGAGTTGACGCAGTTGGAAAGCGGGAAGTCGATAATACGGTACTTACCGCCGAACGGTACGGCAGGCTTAGCGACCTTTTTGGTCAGCACATACAAACGGCTGCCGCGGCCACCTGCGAGCAGCATGGCTACGCATTCTTTTTTCCGATACATGTAAATTCTCCTTTTTCACAGTTTGCATCGCTGCAATCTATACGCCGTCTGGCGTATCCCCTCTGTGTATCTCTTTTGCAGCAAACTTGCGCTTGCTTATTTAGAACCGCCGGTTGCGGTTACTGCCTTGTCTGTCGGTACGGAAACCGCCTTTTCGGTGGTTTTCGCAACTGCCTTGGTTCCGGTGCGTGCCACCGCCTTTTCAGTGGTCTTTGCAACGGATTTGGAGCCGGTCTTGGCTACGGACTTCTCGGTTGTGCGGGCTACGGCCTTGGTGCCGGATTTCGCAACCGCCTTAGTCGAGCGGGTGCGCTTTACCGGTTTCTTGGCAGCTGCGGCTTTTGCGGCCTCGATCTCTGCCTTGGTGCGGCGCTTGGCTCTTGCCTTGCCCTTGAGGAACAGCACGCCGAAGCGCGGAATCTTCAGAACAATGGACTGTTCCTGACCGTGCATAGGCTTGTTTTCGGTCTTGAGCTTGCCATTTGCCATGCCGCTGCCGCCGAACTCGGTCTTGTCCGAGGTGAATATCTCTTCATAAGTGCCGGTGATCGGAACGCCGATGCGGTATTCCTGCTGCTCCTCCGGAGAGAAGTTGACAACGACCACGATATCCGAGCCGTCCTTCGCCACACGGCGGAAGGCGATGATGTTGTTGCGGTTGTCCTCATGGCTGATCCACTCGAAGCCGCGCCAGTCGGTATCCTGCTCCCACAGCTGCGGAGTAGCAAGGTAGAAGTGATTGAGCGCCTTGACGTACGCCTGCATCTGGCGGTGCGCCGGATAATCCAGCAGCATCCAGTCCAGTCCGCGCTGGTACGCCCATTCGGAGAACTGTGCAAACTCGCCGCCCATGAACAGCATCTTCTTGCCCGGGTGTGCGGCCATATAGCCGTACAGCGCGCGCAGACCGCCGAACTGATTTTCATACGGAGGCGGCATCTTGCTGATGAGCGAGCACTTGCCGTGCACGACCTCATCGTGCGAGAGCGGCAGAATGTAGTTTTCGGAAAAGGCGTACATGAACGAGAAGGTGATCTTGTCGTGCATGTCCTTGCGGAAGAACGGGTCCGCCGAGCAGTAGCACAGCATGTCGTTCATCCAGCCCATGTTCCACTTGAAGTTGAAGCCCAGACCGCCGTCATAACCCGGCTTGGTCACCATCGGCCATGCGGTGGACTCCTCGGCGATCATCATAACGTCCGGATGATCGGTCAGAATGTACTCGTTGAGCAGCCGCAGGAAGTCAACGGCCTCGAGGTTCTCACGGCCGCCGTGAACGTTCGGCCGCCATTCGCCCTGACGGTTGTAATCCAGATACAGCATGGAAGCGACCGCGTCCACGCGCAGGCCGTCCATGTGGAATTTCTCGATCCAGAACATCGCGGAGGAGAACAGCAGGTTTCTCGTGGAGACCTTGCCGTAGTCGAATACGCGCGTGCCCCATTCCTTGTGCTCCATCTTGAGCGGATCGGCGTATTCGTACAGGTGCGAGCCGTCAAACTCGACCAGTCCGCAGCCGTCCTTCGGGAAGTGCGCCGGAACCCAGTCCATGATAATGCCCAGACCGGCCTGATGCGCCTTGTCGATCAGGTACATCAGATCCTTCGGCGTGCCGTAGCGGCTGGTGGCGGCAAAGTAGCCGATTACCTGATAGCCCCACGAGCCGTCGAACGGATACTCGGTCAGCGGCATAAACTCGATGTGGGTGTAGCCCATTTCCTTGACATACGGCACAAGCTCGTCCGCCAGCTGGCGGTAGGAGTAGAAGTTGCCGTCCTCGTGCATCTTCCACGAGCCGAGGTGGCATTCGTAGATGTTGACCGGATTGGAATACGGCAGGTGCTTTTTACGCCAGTCCAGCCACGAGGCGTCGCCCCATTCGTAGCCGTCGAGGTCATACGCCTTGGTGGCGTTGCCCGGACGGGTCTCAAAATGGAAGCCATACGGGTCGGACTTGTCAAACACATCGCCGGACTTGGCCCATACACTATACTTGTATGCGGCATATTCCGGAATATTCGGAATAAATTTCTCCCAGATACCCTGTTCATCGCGCGTCATATAATCGGCGTCGCGATTCCAGTCGTTGAACTCACCCATGACGGAAACTTTTTCGGCCTCCGGTGCATAAACACGGAACAGATAACCCTGTTCACCATCCTGCACGAAAGGGTGGGCTCCCATGTAATCGAACGCGCGACAATCCCGGCCGGAATAGAAAAGCTCGCTTCGCTTTTCCGCGGCGGGTGCTGCGGATTTTTTCTTCATACAGCATCTCTCCCTTTACAGCCGCCAAATGAAGGAAAATACGAATATTTTCCAACAGTTTGTGTACTTCGACAGAATTTTGGCGGAATACCCTCACTTTAGTTAGATATAGTATACATCACATAAATAGAAAAGTCCAGCAATTTAGCACAATTACTGGACTTTCTTTACAGAAATTTTGTTTGCTTTCCACATCATTTGAGTGGAAATGACAAAATAACGTACAATTCGATATAAATTTGTTCAGAAAATGTGACGGCGGATGAGATCGAGCGCCGTAGAAGCGGCCTGCATGCGCACACGGTCGCGGCCGAGCGAGGACTGCATTTTGCGGGTAAAGAACTTGCCGTCGTACCAAACGCTGATATAGACCAGACCGGTCGGCTTGTCCTCGGTGCCGCCGCCCGGGCCGGCAATGCCGGTGATGCCGACGCCGATGTCCGAGCCGAGCGCATTTGCAACGCCGACTGCCATCTGCTCTGCGGTTTCGGGAGATACCGCGCCGACCGTGTCGAGGGTCTCCTTCTTCACGCCGAGCACCTTCTCCTTGACACTGTTGCTGTACGAGCACACACCGCCGAGGTAGTAATCGGATGCGCCTGGGATGTCGGTCAGACGCTTGGACAGCAGACCGCCGGTGCAGCTTTCGGCTACTGCGAGGGTCAGCTTGCGCTCGCGCAGGCCGTCGCCGACTACCTGCTCGAGAGAGTCAACATCTACGCCGTAAACATCGTCTCCGAGCAGCTTCAGGATTTCGTCAACGACCGGATCGAGCATCTTCTCGCATTCTGCTGGGGTGTCCGCCTTGGCGGTAACGCGCGCGAAGCACTCCGAGGTACGGGCATACGGCGCGATGGTCGGGTTTGCGCTTTTTTCCATCATGTCATGCAGGATATTCTCCATGTTGCTCTCACCGAGACCGAATACGCGGATGTTGCGGGATACGATGCAGCCGCCTGCCAGCTTGTACAGATACGGCATTGCACATTCCTTCCACATCGGGTTGCACTCGCGCGGAGGACCGGGCAGCATAAGAACATGCTTGCCATCGGCCTCAAACGCACAGCCGGGCGCCGTGCCCCACAGGTTGGTGAATACGGTGCAGCCCTCGGGCAGCCATGCCTGCTTTTCGTTGTTCTTGGTCATTTCGCGGCCAATGGTCTTGAAAAAGTCGGTCAGACGGTCCATGGACGGCTGATGCAGCACCATCTTTTTGCCGAAAACGGTCGCCAGCGTCTCCTTGGTCAGATCATCAAGGGTTGGGCCAAGGCCGCCGGTGGTGATGATGATGTCAGCACGGTCCTTTGCCTCGCGGACTACGCGCTCGAGACGCGCCGGATTGTCACCGACAACGGTCTGGTAGAATACATTGATGCCCAGCTCGGACAGACCCTGCGAGATGAGCTGTGCATCGGTGTTTACGATGTCGCCCAGCAGGATCTCTGTGCCGACTGCGATAAGTTCTGCGTTCAATGGATTTTCCTCCTTTGGAAAAACGTGATAGAGGTTATATTGCAGGGCGGGGTGTCCCCGCCCTGCGGCATAGCGAATACCTGTGTTTATGGCAGATGAATAATCTCCACACCCTTAACCGCCTCGTCCACGAGTGCTTCAACGTCGAGGTGGCTCTCCGCCTCGAGGATTTTCGGCATCTTCGGCTTGGTATTCGGGTGTTTCGGGGTGAATACGGTGCAGCAGTCCTCGTAGGGCAGGATAGAGGTCTCAAAGGTGTCGATCTTACGGGCGATCGTCACAATTTCCTCTTTATCCATGCCGATGCAGGGACGGAACACCGGCAGGTCGCACACTGCGCCGGTAACGGCCATGGCGGGCATGGTCTGGCTGGCAACCTGACCGAGCGACTCACCGGTGATGAGTGCGCCGCAGCCGTACTCGACAGCTACGCGCTCGGCAATGCGCATCATAAAGCGGCGCATGATGAGCGTGAACAGCTCCTCGTGGCACTTGTCGCGGATCTCCTCCTGAATGTGGGTGAACGGCACGACCATAACGCTCATGCGGCCACACCATGCGGTCAGCTTGCGGCCCAGCTCAAGCACCTTCTCCTTGGCGCGCTCGGACGTATACGGATAGCTGAAAAAGTGGATGCCGCACAGCTCCAGACCGCGCTTGGCCATCATCCAGCCGGCAACAGGGGAGTCGATGCCGCCGGAGAGCAGCAGCGCTGCACGGCCGTTCGAGCCGATCGGCATGCCGCCCGCACCCGGAACCGGACCGGCGTGAACGAAGGCGTACTTCTCGCGCATCTCAACGTGCACGGTCAGGTCAGGATGGTGCATATCCGGACGAACATCAGGGAACAGATCAGCAAGCTCGCCGCCGACGTGCTGGCTGATCTCTGTCGATGTCATCGGGAATTTCTTGTCGCCGCGCTTGGACTCGACCTTAAAGGTCTTAGCCGCCGCAAAATTGGGTGCCAGATAGTCCTTTGCGGTCGCAATGACACTCTCGAGCGTCTTTTCCGGGCAGACCGCTGCACGGGAGATGGTCGCAAAGCCGAACACACGGCTTGCGCACTCCATAACCGCATCTGCGTCCGCATCGTCCGGAATCTCCACATAAACGACCGACTGGCGCATGGTGATCTCGCAGTCTGCAACGTGCGCCATGCGGCGCTTGAGGTTTTTCAGCAGACGATCCTCAAAGGTTTTGCGGTTGAGTCCCTTGAGGACGATCTCACCGCACTTGAGCAGTAATACTTCTTTCATTTATTGTCTCCTTGATGGTAAATTTATTTGTTTGCGCTGATGATTTCCTTCTCCTCGGCGGTCATCAGGCTGTCGCGGTCGGCGCTGTCCGAGCCGAACTCCAAGCGGGTCTTGACGTAATCATCATCCGGCAGGTTGAACACCTGTGCCAGATAGTTTAAGTAAACGTCCGCCATGATTTCCAGTTTGCCGTAATCGGTCTCCCACGGTACGAGCGACTGCGTGCCGACGCTGACCGTGCCGTCCTCCCGGCGGTCAATTTTGACCGGCAGACTGCATTCCGCTGCACGCTTTTCGGCAGTGTCCGGCAGGCTGTCGTAAAGACCCTCCATCCAGAAGCGGCATTTGCCGTCGTAAACGGCAATCTGCTGCGCGGAGCCGTTCGGTTTGGTGATGGTTTTGTATTCCATATAGATTAAACTCCTTGTTTTTGTTCCTCGTCAATGGTCCCGCGAAAATAAGAAACAAGAACACCGTATTTTTCGCCATCCTTGTTTGCGGAAAAGGCGTAATAGTCGGACTTGTCAGCCGGTTCGGGCGCAGAAAAGTAGAGAGCCTCGCTGTCCCGACCGTCTTTATACGCGGTATTGTTATTGGGATCGACTTTGTAGTAAACACAGTCTGTGTAGCCTGCCTGCTCAACGATATTCTGCGCCTGTGATGCGGTAATCGGGTGGGTAATCAGCAGAAATGCGCCGGTAATACACAGAACAGCTACCATAGCAGCCGCATAGGCAGTGGAATTTTGCTCTCGATATCTTAGCTCGATAATGCTCAACGTAGCCCAAAGCGGCAGGAAAATCCAGTTGTCGAGAGAATACGGTTCCGTGAACAGTATGTACGGAATGGTGCAGAGGATACCGCAGAATATCAGCTGACAAAGCCGTGTAACGATATGATTAGGCGGAAACCATGGTTCTCGTTCCTCGCCTGTACGCCCTGCGGCTGATGCAATAAAAACAGCGCAGGTAGCGCCAACCAGCACAGGATTGTCCAGCAGCATCCGGCCGTACACGAAGAAGTGCAGACCGAAAATCACGGCCGTGCAGATACAGCAGATACCGGCGTTCATAATATGTTTTTTGCTCATAACCCTACCTCCTCGCAATAATTCCTAATTACGAATTAGCTTATCTGCGGAACATTTTCGCGCCCTTTTTGACGGCTGCAATAAAGGCATCCACATCTTCCTTCGTGTTGAACGGTGCAAACGACACGCGCAGTGCGCTGTCCGTGCGCGCTTTCGGCAGACCGAGCGCCTTGAGCACACCGCTCTGCTTGCCCTTGGAGCAGGCCGAACCGCTGGAAATGTAAACCTCGTCCCCCTCGAGTACATGTAGCATGACCTCGCTCTTGCAGCCGGGCACGGAAAGATTGACCACATGCGGGATATCGCCTTCGCCGTTAATTACAGCATCCGGCAGCTCGGCGCTGACCTGCTGCCTGAGGTAGTCGGCCAGCTCCTGCACATGGGCGTAATCCTCGTCGAAATGCGCCATGCGGATCTCGCACGCCTTGGCAAATGCGGCAATATTCGGCACGGCCTCGGTGCCCGGGCGTATGCCGCGCTCCTGACCGCCGCCGAACGTCAGCGGAGGCAGGCGCAGACCCTTTTTCACATACAGCGCACCGATGCCCTTGGGTGCGCCGATCTTGTGGCCGGAAACGCTCATCAGGTCGCAGTTCCATTTTTTCGGCGTCAGGCGTACACGGCAAAGACCCTGCACGGCATCAATGTGGAACAGTGCCTTGGGTGCCTTGGCCTTGAGCAGCCTGCCGAGCTGTTCGACCGGCTGTACCGTGCCGATCTCGTTGTTGACCAGCTGGCAGGAGAGAAGAATGGTGTCCTCGGTCAGTGCTTCGCTCAGCACCTCGGGCGTGATGTGACCGGTTGCATCCGGTGCAAGGAAAACCACGTCGAAGCCGTCCGCAGCAAGCTGCTTTGCGGTGTTGATGGTTGCCGCGTGTTCGATCTCGGTCGTGATGATACGGCCCTTTTTATGTCGGTTGAGGTGAGCGGTACCGCGCAGGCTAATGTTGGTGCTCTCCGTGCCGCAGGCGGTGAAATATACTTCCTCGGGCAGACAGCCGAGCGCAGACGCGACCGTCCTGCGGCTGTCCTCGAGCAGATGCGAGGCCTCCAGCCCCATGCGGTGCAGGCTGGACGGGTTGCCGAACTCCTCGCACATCGCGTGAACGGCCGCTTCGGCCGCTTCGGGCAGCACGCGGGTCGTTGCCGCGTTATCAAGATAATGCATAGAAAAACGAACTCCTTCATCGGGGCAGACCGCCGTGCGGCCATACTTCCCGCTATTATAAAATATTTTACAACGGCGGGCCGCCTTTTACAAGACAAAAACGTGCAAAACGGCATTGAAAAGTAGAAAAGGGTATGCTATAATTTTAAGGGTATGGCTGTTACCTATTATAAGTATACTGCGTGACAAGAGCACGTTGCAGATAGAAAGGGAGGAAATCCTAATGCCAGGTAAGGTAATTCTCGGCGCCCAGTGGGGCGACGAAGGCAAGGGTAAGTTTATTGATATTTTCGCAGGCAAGGCGGATCTGGTTGTCCGCAGCCAGGGCGGCAACAATGCCGGTCACACCGTTGTAGCCGGCGGTGAGAAGTACAAGCTGCAGCTGATTCCGTCCGGCATCCTGTATCCGGAGTGCGTCAACGTCATCGGCCCGGGTGTTGTTGTCAATCCGAAGGCTGTCCTCGGCGAGATCGACGGCCTGCACGAGAAAGGCGTTTCCACCGACAAGCTGTTCATCGATGCACGCTGCCACTGCATCATGCCGTGGCACCTTGAGCTGGATGCGCTCAGCGAGGCAGAGAAGGCCAAGGAAGGCACCGCAATCGGCACCACCAAGAAGGGCATCGGCCCGACCTACATGGACAAGTCCGAGCGCAGCGGCATCCGCATGCACGATTTTGTAGACGCAGAGCGTTTCGAGGAGGTTATCCGCGAGACCTGTGCCCGCAAGAACCGCGTGATCACCGGCGTTTACGGCGGCGAGCCGATCGACGCGGACGCTGTTATCGCAGAGTACAAGGTTTACGCAGACCGTCTGCGTCCGATGGTGCGCGACACCACCGTTATGACCTATGACGCCATCAAGTCCGGCAAGGAAGTGCTGTTCGAGGGTGCGCAGGGCACACTGCTCGACCTCGACATGGGCACCTATCCGTATGTTACCTCGTCTCATCCGGTAGCAGGCGGCTGCTGCATCGGTTCCGGTGTCGGCCCGACTGCCATCAACGAGATCATGGGCATTTTCAAGTCCTACACCACCCGTGTGGGCGAGGGTCCGTTCCCGACCGAGCTGTTCGACGAAACCGGTGACTATATCCGCAATGCAGGCGGCGAGTTCGGTACCGTTACCGGCCGTCCGCGCCGTACCGGCTGGTTCGACGCAGTTGTTGCACGCTACGCGGTTCGTGTAAACGGTCTGACCGATGTTGTCATCAACAAGATCGACCCGCTGCGCGGCCTGCCGAAGCTCAAGGTCTGCGTTGCATACAAGCTGAAGAACGGCGAGACCGTTACCGAGTTCCCGGCAAACTTCATGGATCTGGTAGACTGTGAGCCGGTTTACGAGGAGTTCGACGGCTTTACCGAGGATATCACGGACTGCCGTTCCTTCGAGGAACTGCCGGCAACCGTGCAGTCCTACATCAAGGAGCTGGAGCGCATCATCGAGTGCCCGATCACCATGCTTGGCGTAGGCCCTGCTCGTGATCAGGTTATGACCATCAAATAATTCGTCCGAAACCACGCTTTCGGACGAGAGGGACGTACCGAGCCAATGGCTCGGTACGTCCTATACGGGATTTTGCGCGTCCGCCTTGGCGGGCACACAAAATCCCTTTCTTGTAAAAAAACGCAGGCGCTATCCTTGCGCGGCTATGTCCGCGCTGCGCGCGCATGTCCTGCGTTTTTTTGCATTTGCACGGCAAACGCGATTGAATGCCGCCGTGAAACGGCGGTCGTGCACGGCACGGGACAATGACTCAGATTTCTGAACGAAATCCTGTCATGTAGTTGCGGTTTGCAAGCAAACCGGAATTTTATATGTGCTTTCGCACGAAAAAAGGACGCATATTATGCGTCCTTTTTGGAACGGATTAAATAGCTGCGTTCATTCTCCGTTTTCAATTCTCAATTCGACAATCAGTCGCCCATCGACAGTCCGAGCGCTCTTGCCTGCTTCACCAGTTCGCCATCGGGCGGAACGGTTTTCAGCTTGCCTGCGACCTCGGTCAGCGGAACCGGCACGATATGGTTATCCTGCAGCGCGACCATATAGCCGAATTTTTTTTGCGTGATAAGCTGCGCTGCCGCTACGCCGAACCGGCTTGTCAGCACACGGTCGGCCGGGCAGGGAGCGCCGCCGCGCTGGTAATGGCCCGGAATGGTAACGCGGATCTCCTGACCGGTCAGCTCCTTGAGTTCGTCCGCAATGCGGTAGGAGATGGACGGATAGGTCATCGCCTCGCGGGCAGCCTTGAATTCCTTTTTGCTCAGCTTGGCTTCGTCTTGACTGATGGCACCCTCCGCGACCGCGATGATGGAGAATCGTTTGCCCGCCTTGGCACGCTTTTCGATCGCTGCGGCAATCTTTTTTGCGGAGTAGGGAATCTCCGGAATGACGATGACATCCGCGCCGGAGGCAATGCCTGCGTACAGCGTCAGCCAGCCGGCTTTATGTCCCATAACCTCCACGATGAACACACGCGAGTGCGAAAATGCGGTGGAATGGATGGAATCAATAACCGTGGACGCGATATCAATCGCGGACTGGAAACCGAACGTCAGCTCGGTGCCCCACAGATCGTTGTCGATCGTCTTGGGCAGCGTTACCACGTTGACACCCTTCATGCTCAGTAGGTTTGCGGTCTTGTGCGTGCCGTTGCCGCCAAGAATGACCAGACAGTCAAAGCCTGCCTTTTTCACCGTGTGCAGCATTTTATCCAGCTTGGTCTCCTCACTGTCCTCGATGGTCTTGCGCATTTCCTTGAACGGCTGGCGCGACGTACCGAGAATAGTGCCGCCGACCGTCAGAATATCCGAAAAATCCTCGGGCAGCATTTCGTGGTAATCGCCCTCGATCAAACCGCGGTAGCCGTCCCGAATACCATAGATGGTTACTTTATCTCCCAGTTCGTTATACAGTGTTTTCGCTACACCGCGCAGTGCCGCGTTCAGCCCCTGACAGTCGCCGCCGCTGGTCAGCATACCAATCTTCAACATACTCGTCTGCCTCCTGACTCTGTTTTCCGCATTCTATATGTGTATAATGCGCAGTATCATTTTTTTACTATACCCTATTTTGTGTAAATTGAAAAGATACTTTACACAGATTCCACGGTTTTTTCACATGGATTTTTTGTGACTTTCGGCAGTTGCATATTGAACGGCAGATGTGTTATGCTAATGCCAGACAGATTCCCTGCAACTGACGGACACAGGTGGAGCGCAAACCACCGGGGAGCAGGGAGTTCCGTAATCAGATGCACCGTGAAGTGTGTCTCAATGCCGACCGTCTGGGCAGTGTCGCAAGCAATACGCGATGCTGTCCTTTTTTTGTTGCCATAAAAAGGACAGCAGACAGCACAAACAGGAGGAAAAGAACATGAACGCATGGAACAACTTTAATGGCGGCAACTGGGAAAACGAGATCAATGTCCGCGACTTTATCCAGAAGAATTACACCCCGTATGATGGTGACGGCGCTTTTCTGGCTCCGGCTACCGCACGCACGACTGCGCTGCGTGAGAAGTTCGACGCACTGCTCGCGGAGGAGCGCGAAAAGGGCGGTGTCCGCAATATCGACACCGAGACCGTTATCACCATCACGGCATTCGGCCCGGGCTATCTCGACAAGGACAACGAGGTAATTGTCGGCCTGCAGACCGATGAGCCGCTCAAGCGTGCATGCAATCCGTTCGGCGGCATGCGTATGGTCCGTGATGCGTGCAAGCAGTACGGCTATGAGGTTTCTCCCAAGATTGAGGAGGAGTTCAAGTACCACAAGACCCACAACGACGGCGTATTCTCCGCATACACCAAGGATGTCCGTGAAGCGCGTCACGTTGGTCTGCTGACCGGCCTGCCGGACGCTTACGGCCGCGGCCGCATTATCGGTGACTACCGCCGCGTAGCGCTGTATGGCGTGGACCGTCTGATCGAGGAGAAGCAGAAGGACAAGGATGCGCTCGGCGATGTGCCTACCACCGAAAAGGAGATCCGCTGCGCGGAGGAGCTGAGTGACCAGATCAAGGCGCTCAAGGACATGATCGCAATGGCGGCTTCCTACGGCTTTGACATCACCCGTCCGGCAGAGAACGCAAAGGAGGCCGTTCAGTGGCTGTACTTTGGCTATCTGGCCGGCATCAAGGAGCAGAACGGCGCCGCAATGAGCCTTGGCCGCACCTCCACCTTCCTCGATATCTACTTTGAGCGCGATATTGCGGCAGGTCTCATGACCGAGTCCGAGGCACAGGAGATCATGGATGATTTCGTGCTGCATCTGCGTATGGCGCGCCACCTGCGCACGCCGGAGTACAACGAGCTGTTCGGCGGCGACCCGATGTGGATCACCGAGGCAGTCGGCGGCATCGGTGAGGACGGCCGTCACATGGTTACGAAGAACAGCTACCGCATGCTCAACACCCTGTACAACCTGAACGCTGCCGCAGAGCCGAATCTGACCGTTCTGTGGAGCGAAAACCTGCCGGAGAACTGGAAGAAGTTCATCGCAAAGGTATCTATCGACACGGATGCGCTCCAGTACGAGAACGACGACGTTATGCGCCCGTACTACGGCGATGATTACGCAATCGCGTGCTGCGTATCCGCGATGCGCGTCGGTAAGGACATGCAGTTCTTCGGTGCGCGTGCCAACATCGCAAAGCTGATGATGATGGCGATCAACGGCGGCCGTGACGAGAACAAGTTCGAGCAGGTCGGCCCGGAGATGCCGGTCATGGACGGCGATGTGCTGGATTATGAGGAGGTTCTCCGCCGCATGGACTTCTACCGTCCGTGGCTGGCTAAGACCTACGTTTCCGCGATGAACACCATCCATTACATGCACGACAAGTACGCCTACGAGAAGAGCCAGATGGCGCTGCATGATACTGAGGTGCGCCGCCTGATGGCGTTCGGCATTGCGGGCATGAGCTGCATGGCGGATTCGCTCTCCGCGATCAAGTATGCCAAGGTAAAGCCCATCCGCAATCCGGAGAACGGCATTATCGTGGATTTCGAGATCGAGGGCGATTTCCCGAAGTTCGGCAATGACGACGATCGTGTAGATCAGATCGCGTGCGAGCAGGTTGAGAAGTTCTATCAGGCGCTGACGCAGTTCCCGCTGTACCGCGGTGCGATCCACACGCTGTCCATCCTGACCATCACCTCCAACGTTATGTACGGCAAAAAGACCGGCAACACGCCGGACGGCCGCCGTCACGGCGAACCGCTGGCACCGGGCGCAAACCCGATGAGCGGCCGCGACGTTTCCGGCGCGCTGGCTTCCCTCAACTCGGTTGCAAAGCTGAGCTACACCTACTGCCGCGATGGTATCTCCAACACGTTCTCCATCACGCCGGGTGCGCTCGGCAAGACCGATGAGGAGCAGGTGAACAACCTTGTTGCCATCATGGGCGGCTACTTCGCGCAGAACGCGCATCACCTGAACGTAAACGTGCTCAACCGCGAAACCCTCATGGCGGCTTACGAGCATCCGGAGCAGTATCCGAACCTGACCATTCGTGTTTCCGGCTACGCGGTCAACTTCTACAAGCTGAGCCGCGAGCAGCAGCGTGAGGTTATTTCGCGTACCTTCCACGAGGCGATTTAACCTCTAAGGGGGACGCTGTCCCCCTTAGATACCCAACCGGTTCCTTGCGAAACCGTTTGGGATAACCCCCTCTCGCCCGCACAGCGGACGAGGACGCGCCGCCGCGGCGCGGGCAGAGGTATGGTTCCGCGGCAAAGCCACGGAGCCATTTATTTTTCCCGAATAGAAAGGAAAGTGGCAATATGACCGGAAACATTCATTCCATTCAGTCCCTCGGCGCGGTGGACGGCCCCGGCGTGCGATACGTCGTATTTATGCAGGGCTGCCCGCTGCGGTGCGTCTATTGCCACAATCCCGATACCTGGCTGACCGAAGGCGGCACACCGACCGATGTGGACGAGCTGGTCCGCAAGGCTCTCCGGTTTCGTCCGTACTGGAAGAATGGCGGCGGCGTAACCGTCACCGGCGGCGAACCGCTCCTGCAGGCCGAATTCGTTGAGGAATTCTTCGCCAAGCTGCATGAGCACGGCGTACACACCGCGCTTGATACCTCCGGCGTGGGCAATCTCTCCAAAGCGGAAAAGGTGCTCGCGCACACAGATTTAGTCCTGTGCGACCTGAAATTTCTCACTAAAGCGGATTATCTCAAGAACTGCCGCGCGGATTTCGACCAGATTGAGCGTTTCCTGCAGCTGACCGCGATGAAAAACGTGCCGCTGTGGATTCGGCATGTGGTCGTGCCCGGTCTGACCGATGGTATGGACCATTTGCGCCGCGTCAAAGCCAAGGCGGAAAGCTATCCCAACTTTGAAAAGCTGGAGTTTCTGCCGTTCCACAAGCTGTGCATGGAAAAATATGAACGGCTTGGTTTGGAATTTCCGCTGAAGGACACGCCTGCCATGAACCCGGATGCCCTGAAAACCATGGTCGAACAGCTGTAACACGGAAAATTCATCACCGAACGGCAAATTAGGAACTTTAGGCAACACCGCGTCTTGCCAGTACGCAAAATTTACTCGCAAATCTCTCTTGTTCAATTATGCGGTGTTGCCTTAGAAACAAACCTTTCAAATTCTGTTCAAAATTCGTTCACACATTTTGCGGCAAAGTGCGGTATACTAACATTGTCGATGAGGGAAGCCGCAATCCCGAACGACACAGCCTACTGATTTTTTTTATTTCTCTTTTACCCCCTTTATTTTGTGAAATGACCGAAAACACCCTGTTTCCGTTCCCCCTCGGAGGCAGGGTGTTTTCCTGTCCGAAACCGGGCTTTCGGCAGTACACAAACCTTTCAAATTCTGTTCAAAATTCGTTCACACATTTTGAAGCAAAGTGCGGTATACTAACATTGTCGATAAGGGAAGCCGCAATCCCCAATCGATAGTCATCTACAATCTTTTATTTCTCTTTTACCCCCTTTATTTTGTGAAATGATCGAAAATGCCTCGGTTCCGTTTCCCCCACAGAGCCGGGGTGTTTTCCTGTCTCGGAGTATCTTTGAAATGGTTAAGCGGGGTACTTGTTTACATTGTTAAAAATATTTCAAGGTCTGTTCACGATTTGTTCACAATTAAAGGGTGTCTGCGCGATATACTATAGGTGTCAGTAAGAGTTCCCCCTTTTCTCAAGCTGGCAACCTCTTTTCTTTGATTTTATCACCTTTTCTTAAACTCTTTTCATTTGCATCAACGAGAACGCCCTGTTTCCTTCCCCCGGGAAACAGGGCGTTTCTCTTTTGGCTGCCAAACTGCGGTTTGGACGATATGCTGTTTTCTTTTCATATCCTTCACAGCATATTCAAATTTCGTTCACACATTCGGCATAAAAAGACGGTATACTGTACTTGTCAGTGAGGGAGAGCCGCAAATCCCGCATTGACGTCATCCGATTTTTTCATTTCTCTTTTTCCCTTTTTTTCAATTTGTGTTATTAACCGAAAGCACCGCTGTTTCGTTCCCCCACGAAACAGCGGTGCTTTTCTGTTTTTGGCATTTGTCAATAAATAAGCCGGTGCTATGCTTGCGGAAAACGCTTTTTTAGGGTATACTGTTTTTTAGGCAAGATATATAGGTAAGGAGTTGTTTTTTATGGGTTGCTCGCATAATTGCGATAGCTGCTCGTCTAACTGCGGCGGCGAAAAGAGCCTCAAGGTTGCAGCCAATCCGGCGGCCTCTGTTAAAAAAGTCATCGGCGTTGTTTCCGGTAAGGGCGGCGTAGGCAAGAGCCTGCTCACCTCGATGATGGCGGTCGGCATGACGCGCAAGGGTTATTCCTGCGGTGTGCTGGATGCCGACATCACCGGTCCGTCTATCCCCAAGACCTTCGGCGTACACGGTCAGCTCGAGGGCTGCGAGAAAGGCATTCTTCCGGCACGCAGCGAAGGCGGTGTACAGATGATCTCGATCAATCTGGTACTGCCGCATGAGGACGATCCGGTTATTTACCGCGGTCCGATCATCGCGGAGACCGTCAAGCAGTTCTGGTCGGACGTTGTATGGGATGACGTGGACTTCCTGTTTGTCGATATGCCTCCCGGAACGGGCGACGTACCGCTGACCGTGTTCCAGTCCCTGCCGGTGGACGGCATCATCGTTGTTACCTCGCCGCAGGATCTGGTCTCCATGATCGTCGGCAAGGCGGTTAAGATGGCGAAGATGATGAACATTCCGGTGCTCGGCATCGTGGAGAACTACAGCTATCTGGCATGCCCGGACTGCGGCAAGCACATTTCGGTATTCGGCGAGAGCCACATTGACGAGGTAGCCGCGCACTACGAACTGCCGGTTCTGGCCAAGCTGCCGATCGACCCGAAGCTGGCTGCGGCGGTTGACGCAGGCAAGATCGAGGATGCAAAGCTGCCGGACGAGCTTTCCGGTGCGCTTAAGACCGTGGAGGGTCTGTTATGAACATTGGCGTAGCATATGAAAACGGCCGGATCGCCAAGAATCTGGGCGACTGCCGTGAGGTGCTCATTATCACCACTGAGGGCCGGGAACCGGTCGGCAAGCGCATTGCCGGGATTGCCGGCACGTCCGCGACCGACCTGATCAAGTTCGCCGGTCTGGAGCAGATCGACGTGCTCATCTGCGGTTCACTCGGTCTGGCAACGCGCAACGCACTCGAGATGCTCGGCGTGCTGCTCGTGCCCGGCTGTGAAGGCTCGGCGGAGGAATCGGTTGCAAAGTTCCTCGTCGGTGAAAAGCAGGGTGACCCGACCATCCTCGAGATCGGTCGTGAGGAAGATCCGGATGATCCGATGGCATGCATGCACGACTGTGCAAAGTGCTCCGGCTGCGGCCCGAGCGAGCTGCTCAAGCAGATTCCGGTCGAGGAAATCAAGTAAAAAGCATAAAAACCACCGATTTTCGGTGGTTTTTATGTTTCCAATGGAGAGGTGAAGATGGAGAATGAATGTTCAGATGAAGTAAGTGCCGCTCCTTTTGCGGAAAGGTAATTCTCCATTCTCAATTTGATGAAACTGTGTTATAATCAAATGTATCATTATAATACAAGGAAAGAAGCTATTATGGATACCGAAAATCCGAAAACGGCAATCGAATACATACACTCTCTCGGCAGATTTTCCGGCAAGCCGGGTCTGCACCGCATCACGGCGCTGTGCGAGGCACTGGGAAACCCGCAGGACAGGCTGAAGTTTGTTCATCTTACGGGCACGAACGGCAAGGGCTCGACCGCGTGCATGATCGCCTCGGCGCTGCAGGCGGCCGGACTGCGCACCGGACTGTATACCTCGCCGTATCTGGTGCAGTTTTACGAGCGCATCCGCGTGGACGGTGTGATGATCTCGGACGACGATCTGACGCGCCTGTGCGAACGGGTAACGGTGGCGTGTGAATCGCTCACACTGCCCGAGGGTGAGACCATCGGCGAGTTTGAGTTTACGACCGCACTGGCATTCCTTTGTTTTGTTGAGCAGGAATGCGATATTGTGGTTCTCGAAACCGGTCTGGGCGGCCGCTGTGATGCGACAAATGTCATCAAAAATGCGGAGGTCTGCGTTATTACGCCGATTTCGCTCGACCATATGGCGGTGCTTGGCAACACAACGGCGGTCATTGCGGCCGAGAAGGCAGGTATTTTCAAGCCGGGTGCGGCGGTTGTCTGCGCGGACGGTCAGCCGAACGATGTACAGCGGGTGCTGCGCCGTGCCTGTGATGCGGCGGGCGCTGTCTGGTTCGGCGGAGCGGAGGACTGCCGCGTACTGCGGTGTGACATCGGCGGTTCGGCGTTCGTATACGAGGCGCAGGGCTACACCATTGCCATGCCCGGACGGCATCAGCTGCAGAATGCGCGGACGGCTCTGCGGGCGCTAAACGCACTGCGCGAGCGCGGCTGGAACATTCCGACCGAAGCCGCCGTGCGCGGTCTGGCGCGGGCGCGTATCGCAGGCCGGCTGGAACGCGTGGTCGATCAGCCGCTCATCCTGCTCGACGGTGCACACAATGCCGCAGGCGCGGATGCCCTGTGTCACGCGGTGGATGAGCTGCTCAAGATGAAGCGGCTGCACGTTGTGATGGGCATGGTGCGCGACAAGGACTACGAAACCTGTGTTCACGAGGTCGCCAGCCGCGCGGATGACTTTTACGCCTGTGTGCCGGATGCGGGTGAGCGTTCGCTGGATGTACACACGATTGCAGAGCTGGCGCGGCAGTCGTGCAAGCGCGTGTACGAGTGTGAATCCGCCGAGCACGCCATCGAGCTTGCGCTGGAGCATGCGAAGATGAACGACTGCATTCTTATCTGCGGTTCGCTGTACCTCATCGGTGAGTGCGAGAAGATTTTGCGCGGCCGACCGAAAGCGACAGATTAAAATGGAATAAACAGGTAAAATAAGGCTTGTACTTTGAAAGTACAAGCCTTTTATTTTTGTGTCAGTTGTTTTCAATAGGTATATTGTTTGGTATATCGCAGGGCGGGGTGCCCTGCGATATAAGAGGTAATATTTTGCTGATTTCGAGGTGACATATATGCTGCAAATCACGCAGAGAAGGCAGGAGGGCACGCTGATCGCGGTGTACACCGGTGAACTGGACCATCATGCAGCACGGGCGGCGATCGAGCAGACCGAGGATCTGCTGGTGCTGTTTCCGTGTGAAAAGCTGGTGCTCGACCTGTCCGAGCTGACGTTTATGGACAGCTCCGGTCTGGCGGTCGTCCTGCACCTGTACCGCACCTGTGCCCGCAGCGGACGCGAATTTGCGGTGCGCGGCACGCCGCCGCAGCCGATGCGGGTGTTTGAGGCAGCCGGTCTGCCGCAGGTGATGGTTTTTGAAAGGGGGAAGGAATAATGCGGGCGGTCATCAACAAAATGAGCCTGAAATTCGAGAGCCATTCGGTCAACGAGGCGTTTGCGCGGCAGGCGGTCGGCGCGTTTGTCGCGCAGCTGGACCCAACGATGGAGGAACTTGGCGACATCAAAACCGTGGTCTCCGAGGCGGTGACAAACGCCATTGTGCACGGCTACGCGGACAAATGCGGGTTTATCACGGTCACGGTGCGGCTGTTCGAGGGACGCGCCCTGGAACTGAAAGTAAAGGACGCCGGCTGCGGCATTGAGAATGTCGAGCAGGCGCGCCAGCCCATGTTCACCACGGGCGACGACACGCGCAGCGGCATGGGATTTACCATCATGGAGACATTCACGGACAAAATGCGCGTGCGCTCCACGCCGGGGAAGGGAACGCTGGTTGCGATGGTCAAGGTGCTGAAGGAGCGGCAGGCGTGACCGGAGAAATGCGCACGCTGCTCGAGCAGGCGGCTTCGGGCGACAGGGATGCGGAAGCGCGGCTGATCGAGGACAACAGCGGTTTAATCTGGTCGATCGCGCGGCGGTATTACGGGCGCGGCACCGAGCCGGACGATCTGTATCAGCTGGCGTGTGTCGGCTTCATCAAGGCCGTGCGTGGCTTCGATGTGTCGCGCGGCAACGAGTTTTCTACTTATGCGGTGCCCAAAATCGCGGGTGAGATTCGGCGGTTTCTGCGGGACGACGGCGCGGTCAAGGTCAGCCGGGCGGTCAAGGAACGCGCGGTTCGTGTGCGCCGCCTGCAAAGCGATTGGGAGAGCCGGAACGGACGGTCACCGACCGTATCAGAATTGGCACAGGCCGCCGGATTGACGGTCGAGGAAGTAGCGGCCTGCGAGCAGGCGGACGTGTCGGTGGACTCGTTCGAGCGGGAACTGTCCGACGGCGGACGCGTAGGTGATCTGGTCGGTGACGAGGGAATGGAGGAGAGAACCTGCCTGCATTTGTCGCTGCATGACGCACTGCAGGACTTGCCCGAGCGCGACCGGCAGGTGCTCAGTCTGCGCTATTCGCGTGATTTGACGCAGCAGCAGGTCAGCCGCATTGTCGGTGTGTCGCAGGTGCAGGTCTCGCGCATCGAAAAACGTGCCATAGAGAAGCTGAGGGAAATGCTGAGAGAGTGAAAAAGGAGTTCTCGTGAGAGAACTCCTTTTTATGTCCTTATTTTGTGAAAAGATTGCGGAAAATATGGGATATGCTGAAAATGCTTTTGAACGTATCAAAGAGGCCATCAAAAACATGCTTGGTTGCTTTTGTTCTTTGATGCGTTTTAATAATAGAAGATAAATCCTTGGGATGTGCCACAAAAGCTGCAATACCGGCTGCGCCGATAACAGCAGAAGTACCTGCAACAATGGAGCCGATAAAGGATTTCTTGCGGCCAGCATCGTGATCTTTATATTGCTCAAGTTGACTCTGGTACTCGTTGTATCTAATCGTAAGATCATCAAGCTGTGCATTTCTTTCAGAGAGGGACAAAGTGTTGTCGTTCTGAATAATGGTCATTTGATATTTAAGAAGATCCAGCATTGCTTTGGAGTAGTCAACTGTTTGCTGGTCTGGAGCAAATGCAGCAGCAACGCCCTTGTCTACGGTTTCCAATAATTTGGGAAGTGTGGTATCCAAAGCCTTCGATAGAACAGTTAGTTTCCTTGTTTTCAGCTTTACGACAGCATCGATGATTTTGGGTGCAAGGGTTTTGGCGATATTCCCAAATTCATCGATAAGTACATTGCGAATAGAGCCTTTCACGGCGGATTGTTTTAATAATGCCAAATCGCTCATAATGCCATCTCCTATTCAAACATTGAATGTAATGGAAATTTCTTTATATTCAATATAGCATATTTACTGTGTGAGGTCAACTGACCTCATAAAATAAATGCCCTATTGTTATCATAACAATAGGGAGGATGATGGAATGATAGATGCGAAGAGCATTGGCATAATTATACGAGAATTACGGGTGAAAAAGGGCATTACGCAGGAACAATTAAGCGGTTTAGCGGCTTTAGACCGTACACATTACAGCAAAATCGAACGTGGATTAAGAAGTCCTAATGTTGATACGCTATTTAAGATTGCATTTGCGCTGAATATGAAACCGCATGAATTGGTTGAAATTATTGAAGAAAATGTAGAATTTAAGTTTGAATAACCCTCTGAATGAATGTGTTCAGAGGGTTTTTGCATATTAAGTTTTGTGCATAAACTGTCCGGCCGACTTGGCCATCAGTCGCTTGGTGCCCTTCTGATCAAATGCAATTTCGAGCAGGGCATCGCCGCCCATCGGCTTTACCGATACGATCAGTCCATCGCCGAAGGCCTTATGGAACACGCGGTCGCCGGCGGCAAAGTTCGGCAGCGGCTTGCTTTTAGCTGCCGAGGCCAGTGACGCGCTCGGCGCAGTATTTGCGGCAGAGACATACCGCGCGCGCGCCACCTGCGGACGTGAAAGCGTGGGATCGGGTGCAGTTGCGTTTGAGAACCGGCGGCTTTCGGTGATATTGCTCTCAAGCAGCTCCTCCGGCATCTCATCAACAAAGCGCGACGGATGCGAATACTGCGTGCGGCCATACAGCAGGCGGCGCTCCGCACAGGTGAGATACAACTGCTCCTTTGCGCGGGTGACGGCAACGTAGCACAGGCGGCGTTCCTCCTCCATGTCCTCGTCTTTCTCCATTGCACGGAAGCCGGGGAACAGCCCATCTTCCATGCCCGCGAGGAACACGACAGGGAACTCCAGACCCTTGGCGGCATGCATGGTCATCATGATAACCGCGTCATCGTCCTCGCCGGACTGGTCGGCATCCGTGTACAGCGCCATGTTCTCGAGAAAATCACCGAGCGACGGCGTTTTGGTCTTGTCCTCGTAATCGACAATGTAGGATTTCAGCTCTTCAATGTGCTCAATGCGGCTTTCCTCTTCTACACCGCCCTTGAGCTGCAGCGCACGGATGTAGCCGCTTTTGTCCATGAGTTCATCGTACAGCTCGGAAAGCGAGACAAATTCCCGCAGCTTGCGCAGATTTTCGATCATCTCGCCGAACTTCTCCATTGCCGCGGCACCGCGGGACAGGGCAGGGTACTGAGAGGCATGGCATACCACATCGTACAGTGTCGTGCCGTACTCGACGGCAAGCTGCATGGCGGTTTCGACCGATTTATCGCCAATCTTGCGGGCAGGCGTGTTGATGATGCGGCGCAGACGCAGCTCGTCCGCCGGATTTTCGATCACCCACAGGTAGGCGAACATGTCCTTGACCTCGGCGCGCGAGAAGAAGTCGCGGCCCTTGTACACGCGGTACGGAATGCCTGCGCGGATGAATGCGGCGGCAATGTTATCCGACAGGACGTTATTGCGGTACAGAACGGCGAAATCTCCCCATTTTCGGCCTTGCTCCACGCCCTCGCGGATGGTATCGGCAATGTAGGCAGCTTCGCCTTCCTGGCTGTCCGAGCGATGCAGACGGATTTTCGCACCGTCACCGTGGTCGGTCCACAGCTCCTTGCCCTTGCGGCCGACGTTGTTGCGGATAACCTCGTTTGCAGCATTGAGAATGTTGCCGGTCGAGCGGTAATTCTGTTCCAGACGGATGGTTTTCGCGTCCTTGAACTGCTTTTCAAACTCCAGAATATTCGTGATCGTTGCACCGCGGAATTTGTAGATACTCTGGTCGTCATCACCGACCACGCAGATGTTCTCATAATAACCTGCCAGCAGGCTGGTGAGCACATACTGCGCGTAGTTGGTATCCTGATACTCGTCCACGAGCACATAGCGGAACTGGCGCTGGTAGTATTCAAGCACCTCGGGGTTGTTCTGCAGCAGCAGCACGGTTTTCATGATAATATCGTCGAAATCCAGTGCACAGGCCTTTTTCATGGCCTTTTCGTAATCGCGGTAGACGTCTGCGACCTTTTCACGGAAGTAGTCACCGACGGCATCCGCGCTGAACTGACGCGGGGTCATCAGCTTGTCCTTTGCGCGGGAGATCATGCCCATCACGGTTCGCGGATCGAAATTCTTGGGATCGAGATCGAGCTTTTTCATTACGTTGAGAATGACGCGCTTCTTGTCGTCCTCATCGTAGATGGTGAACGCGCTCTCAAAGCCGAGCAGGTCAACGTGCTTGCGCAGAATGCGCAGGCAGGCCGTGTGGAAGGTGTACGCCCAGACAGCGGACGCGGCTTCCTCGTCACCGAGGGCAAACTCCAGACGCTCGCGCAGCTCACGCGCGGCTTTGTTGGTGAACGTGATCGCAATCACCTGCCACGGGCGGGCAGGATTCATCGCGCACAGGTGCTCCGCGCGGGCGCGGTTCTCCGGCTTAGGATCGGTCAGGTATTCGGTCAGAAACAGAAGATCGTCTTCGGTCGCCCAGTCGGGCGCAAATTCACTTTCCAGTCCGTCGCCGAACTTGAGAATGTTGATGATGCGGTTGATGAGCACGGTCGTCTTGCCGCTGCCTGCACCCGCCAGGATGAGCAGCGGACCCTCGGTCTGATAGACAGCCTCGCGCTGCTTGTCGTTTAACTTGGAAAAGCGCTGTTCGATGATCGCACGCCGGACAGCGGCATATTTCATATCAAATTTGGTCGGTTCCATAGGTTTCCTCGTTTCGTTTGAAGATACAGAAAATCAAATGCAGAGATAGTATATCATATTCGGGAAAAGAAAACAAATGTTCTATCCGGATTGCGTAAAAAAGTCGATCGGAGTATACTATAAAAAGAGGTGAGCGTAATGACAGACAAACAGCGGCAGGAAACCTATGCACAGATGCTCGTGCGGCTTTCGCGCTCGAATTTCCGCAGCCGTTTTCATTTGAAGACGCAGGATAAGCAGTATATCCGCGATAAGGGATGGAACACGGTTGCCGACCACGCGGCAGATTTCGTTTCCAAGCGGCTTGCACCGGCCGAGCCGAAAAACGACGGCAAGCAGACACCCATGCGCGGGCATCCGGTGTTCATCGCGCAGCACGCGACCGCCTGCTGCTGCCGCGGCTGTCTGGCAAAATGGCATGGCATCCCGCAGGGGGTGCCGCTTTCGGCGGAGCAGCAGGTCTATATCGTTGGAATGCTGATGAGCTGGATGAGGAGAGAAATGGAAAATTGAGAATTAGAGTGAGAGTGAAGAGAGACTTGCGGTTTACCGCTCTCCATAGAATAAAAAAGAGACGCAGTTGCGTCTCTTCTGCTATTTTGACATATAGCTGCGGATAATACATAGTATGAGTGCGATTCCGCTGGAAACACCAATCAAGTATTGATGGTTGATATAATCGTCCATCGTGTGCGGTGTGTGGGCAGTCAGAGTGATCCAAACCGCAATTCCGACAGCAATCATGGCCGACAGGGCACAGAGAATATTGATAACGCTTTTTCGATTCATCACAGTAGCCTCCCATCATAAACGAGGTTAGTCGGTATATACACAGCATAGCACAGCGATAGGAAGAACGCAATAAATGAGATGCAGATGGTTACAGTAAATAGCGGTTATATAAAAGGTAAGAGGTACTAAAGATGAAACTCTCAGGTGCCGTCCGTAACTACTGGGCCAACGAGTTACCCGCCGCCGCGGGTGTGGCGAACCACCGAGCCAAGGGCTGGCACTCGCTCCGTATCCGATAGTGAACAATTTGATGAGGATTTGTATAGCTGTAATAATTTTCATGTTAAAAAATCTGCATTTCGTACAATCAATCTCTTGTCACAAACGACACGATTTGATAATATATAAGAAGTGTTGCTGTTTTACGCGCTAAATGGTAAAAACAGCATAATTGATTCTCTGCCGGGCGGCAGGGATAAGGAGGAAATTGAGGTTTCATGAGTAAGGTTGAGCAGTATATCACCAGCATTCCGGATTTTCCGAAGGAAGGCATCATCTTCCGCGATATTACCACCGTGCTCGGTGACGCGGACGGCTTCCATCTGGCGGTGGACGAGATGACTGCGCTGCTGGACGGCGTGGAGTTTGACGCAATCGCCGGTCTGGAATCCCGCGGATTCCTGTTCGGTGCACCGATGGCGTACAATCTGCATAAGGCATTCATTCCGATCCGCAAGCAGGGCAAACTGCCGCGTGCAACGTCCCGCATGTCCTACGAGCTGGAATACGGCATGGAGACCATCGAGGTACACCGCGATGACATCAAGCCGGGTATGAAGATCGTCGTTGTGGACGACCTCATCGCTACCGGCGGCACGCTTGAGGCAGCTGTCCATCTGTTGGAGCAGCTCGGCGCGAAGGTGGTCAAGGTTGTCTGCCTGCTGGAGCTCAAGGGTCTGCACGGACGCGACCGCATCACTACCTGTCCGGCGGAGACGGTTGTCGCTTACGAGGGGAAGTAAGTAAAAGTATCATTTCACAGTAATCAAGGCGAAAGCCTGAAAATTTAAAAGGGGGTTATTCGATGTTTGAACGTGTTTTCAAGCTATCGGAACACAAAACCACAGTCAAGACCGAGGTCATGGCCGGTATCACTACCTTTATGACCATGGCGTACATCCTTGCCGTAAACCCGAGTGTACTCGGCTCCACCGGTATGGATACCACCGCGGTATTGCTGGCAACCGCTCTGGCATCCTGCCTGGGCACGCTGTGCATGGCGTTTATGGCAAACCTGCCGTTCGCGCTCTCTGCCGGCATGGGTCTGAACGCCTTCATGGCGTACACCGTTGTTGCAGGCTACGGCTACAGCTGGCAGGTCGCTCTGCTGGCCGTATTCATTGAGGGTCTGATCTTCATCGTCCTGTCGCTGACCAACATCCGTGAGGCCATCTTCAATGCCATTCCGCTGACGCTCAAAAAGGGTGTTTCGGTTGGTATCGGTCTGTTCATCGCCTTCATCGGCCTGCAGAACTCCGGCCTGTGCGTGGACTCCGCAACGCTGGTCGGCATCATCAGCTTCCCGGAGAATTTCCACACCGCAGGCATCTGCGCGCTGCTGACGCTGATCGGCCTGTTCTTCACCGCAGTATTCTATACCCGCAAGATGAAGGGCGCCATCCTGTACGGCATCCTGCTGACCTGGATCCTCGGCATGATCTGTCAGGTAACCGGCCTTTACGTTCCGACGCCGGACGCAGGCTTCTATTCTCTGTTCCCGAGCTGGGGCATGACCGACTTCTCCAGACTGGGTCTGACCTTCGGCCAGTGCTTCAACGTGGATTTCAGCGCGGTTGGCATCGTAAACTTCATTGTTGTCATCTTCTCGTTCCTGTTCGTTGATATCTTCGACACCCTCGGCACGCTGATCGGTGTTGCCACCAAGGCGAAGATGCTCGATAAGGACGGCAAGCTGCCGGGCATCAAGCCCGCTCTGCTGGCAGACTCGATTGCAACCTCCGCAGGTGCAATTCTGGGTACTTCCACCACCACCACCTTTGTTGAGTCCGCATCCGGCGTTGCAGTCGGCGGCCGTACCGGCCTGACCGCTCTGGTTACCGGCATCCTGTTCCTTGTATCCACGCTGTTTGCACCGATCTTCACTGCCATCCCGTCCTTCGCAACCGCTCCGGCGCTGATCATGGTCGGCTTCCTGATGGTAGGCACCGTAACCGAGATCAACTTCGATCTGGACAACCTGACCGAGTCCATCCCGGCTTATCTCTCCATCATCGCTATGCCGCTGTTCTACAGCATCTCCGAGGGTATCTCTCTGGGCGTTATCTCCTACGTTCTGCTGAATGTTGCAGCCGGCAAGGGCAAGAAGGTTGCTCCGCTGATGTATGTTCTGGCAGTACTGTTCGTACTCAAGTATATCTTCCTCTAATTCAGAAATCGTAAAGATTGCAGAAGGCTGCCGAAGCTCGCTTCGGCAGCCTTTTTGTATGGCATGAAAACCATGGTGAATATCGGAGAAAATAAGCGAAAACAGCGGGGATTGCAGTTGAACGGTGTCGATACTTGACAGAAAACGTAGGAGTTGGTAAAATATAAAACGACTAAATTGGGGCAGTATACCCGTTTATCTTGTATCCAAAGGGAAGGAGGCAGCGAATATGACACAGCAGCGCAAAAAGTGCGGAAAAGGCGGCTTTACTCTTGTAGAGCTGGTGGTTACACTGGTCATTCTGAGCATTCTGTTTGCCATCGCTGTACCGAGCCTTCTGGGGTATATCCATCTGTCGCAGTTCCGAAAGAATGAATCGTACGCTAAGACCATGTATCTGTCGGCAGAATCCGAGCTGACCTACCTTCGTACCGGCGGTGAATGGGAGTCATTCTGCAGCAAGGTGAAGAAGGAAGGCGTGCTGAATCAGTCGTTTGATGAGTCGGATGAGGACCGGAAAAAGCTGGTCGGCCGTATTTACGGCATTCGTCTGGATGCAGGCGAATACGCAGAAGGCGAGCTGTCGGGTGACGGTGCGCTCGTCGGTGCGCTTCTTTCGCAGGATACCTACGATAAAAGTGTGCTGAATGCTGCAATCTGCATCGAAATCGACGTGGAAAGCGGTCAGGTTTATTCGGTTTTCTACGGCACAAACTGCAAGGGACTATACTACGGATCGAATGAGGACAGCAAACCGGCGGATATGTCCGGCAGCTGGCTGGATATTGATTACAGCAAGCGCGACCGCGATACGCGCCGGGAAGAACGGCTGGGCTATTACTCGGTTCAGGATGCAGTCAATGCGGTCAGTCTGGATGCGACCAAGCTGAAGATCACCTCGATCAATCTGGTAAATGGTGAAACCCTGTCGCTGAACTGGTCGAGCAATGTGAAGGATCAGGATCTGGATAAGGTTTATTACGAGGTCAAGCTGTACAGCAGTGAGGACAAAGCGCAGCTCCTGTCGATCAATATTCCGGGCAGGAATTTGAAAACGGGTTCGCAGTCGGTTGCGGTTACGACCGAGGACAATGCGACGAAGGATTATACCTTCCCCGTGGAATACGACCGTTCCAACAAGCGGGCAACACTTGTGCTGGACGGTATGATGAATGCGAAGCTGTACGACCGGCTGGATAAGCTGTTCGCTGATAACAAAGCAGCCTTCCGGCAGAGCAGCGATACCAGCATCACGCGCTTCGGCGGCAAACTGGAAAACCCGCTGAATGTTTACGCAGCTGTGCAGGTATTTCCGGACCCGAATGCAGAAAACATCGGCGGTGAGGAGTATCAAAAGAGTGACGCTATCGAATCCAATAAGGCGAACACGCTTTTCGGTGACGGTACCCGGTCGGATAACAGCCGGTGCGAGATCGAAACCTTCCGTCATCTGTCCAATATCCGTTATATGGATACGGCGGCGGCATTTGCCGTTACCGCGCGTTCACTGGACTGGATGAGCGACAGTGTAAAGGTTTACGGTACGGCAGCCCGCGGCGCACTTTCGGTTTCCACCGGCAAGGATATCGGCTTCCCGAGCATCCCTGCGCTGCGCAGCAATCAGACACTGGATGGCACAGGCGGTCTGCTGAACCGCATTGCCGGCGTGTTTACCGGCGGGAATGTCATCAGTAATCTCAAGCTGGATAAGACCTCGATTGCCGATGACGCAGAGTATCTTGGTCTGTTCCAAAAAAACGCAGGCACGATCCATGATCTGCGCCTGCTCAATCCGCAGGTGAAGATCGCATCGGGCAAGCTCAAGGGTGTCGGCGCAGTCTGTGGTTACAGCAACGGCTCTTTGAAGGGCGATACCGTGGACGGCACCGAAGCCGAGGTGGAAGCTGCGCTGACCTCGGCACAGGCGCAGGGCATCGGCGGTGTGGCCGGTGTGATTGAAGTCAGCGATTCTAAGTCAGTAATCAAGCTGTCTGCATCGGGTACTGTAACTGGTACGCTGCCGACCGGCGGTACTGCGCGCGGTATCGGCGGTATTGCGGGCAGCCTGACAACAAACGATGCCGCAGTCAAGACCCTCACCAACAGCGCTGCTGTAACGGGCAATCGCTCGGTTGGCGGCATTGCAGGCTATTTTTCCGGCAAGGATCAGGCCACGGGAAAAGATATGGCTGACTGCAAAAATGAGGGCCTGATTCTCAGCAGCACAGCCGCAGATGATCATTCGCTGGCAGGACATTATATCGGCGGCATTGTCGGCTACGCGCATAATGCGTCTCTTTCGGAATGCAGGAGCCGTGCCGGATATGCGGACGGCTACACCTATAAGCAGGAGGATAGAGACAAGCTGCGCGGCAGATATGTCGGCGGCATTGTCGGCTACGGCGAACAAAGTGTGCTGTATGACTGCGAGACCGAGGCAAACGGCTATGTTCTTGGCAGCGAGTATGTCGGCGGCATCATCGGTGCGCTGAATCAGTCTGATACGCAGACGGCACTGCTCAGTGAAAACGGCACAAGAACAACCGTTAACGCAAGCTATGTCATCGGCAATTCGTATGTCGGCGGCATCATCGGTGAGAATAAAGGCGGTTCGACGATCAAAAACTGCGTCAACACAGGTGTCGTTGCAGGATACAATGTATTTATCGGCGGTATTTGCGGTGCAAATGAGAACAATGCGGCCATCATAAACTGTGCAAGTTATGTTTCGGACACCAATAATGCGATCTACAGGCGTGTCACGGACTGGGGAGCCGTCGGCAGCTATGCGGGCGGTCTGACCGGCTACAACAGCGGCACGATCACCTTCAGCGACAAGGACAACGCAGTCTCCAACCGGAGTGTGGCGGGTATCGTTGTCGGCAGACACTATGTCGGCGGTCTGGTCGGCTATAACGACACGGACGGCACGATTGATATCAATTATACGCTCATCGGCGGCCGTGTTGCCGCAACCGGAGACTGCGTCGGCGGTCTGATCGGTCTGAATGCTTCGACAAAGCTGCTCGAGAAGAAGCTGACCATCAAGCCGAGCAGTGTGCAGGGACGGTACTATGTCGGCGGTGCGATCGGTGCAAATGTGGTCAATCCGGGAGAGGATGTCACGATCGGCGGTCTCAAGGTCGATAACAGCCTTGGCACGGTCACTGCAGAGGCATTCTGCGGCGGTCTGATCGGTTATCAGCGCACCTACACGGAGACAGACCGGGAAGGCAGAACGCTGTATGCGCTTCTGCCGGGCATCGCGGCAAACAACAGCAATGTGCCGGGAACGGTCAAGGCATCTACCAATACGCATACCATCACCATCACAGCGGACGGCAACAGTGCAGGCAGGCTGTCTGCAGTTTCCAACAACATGACCATCCGCGCGTATGCGTATGCAGGCGGCATTATCGGCAGCTGTGAGCCGCAGACCCGGATGAAGGTGGAGCACTGCCTGAACGCAGGCGGCTTTGACCGTCCGGCAGAGGACACCTTCCCGGACAGCAAGCTGAAAACCGGTGTGGATATGGTATCCTATCTGCAGGCGCAGAAGTACACGGATGCCGCGAAGGCGCTCTCCGATGAGCTGGGCAGCAGCGAACTGCGTGTTTCCGTTATCGGCGGTGTGATCGGCGTCAACGGTGAGAATCAGGTGATAGACCACTGTGCCAGCAAGGGCACGATGAACGGCTTGAATGCCATGGGCGGCGTGGTCGGTCTGAACGAGGGCATCATCCGCGACTGCACGCTCTCCGGCAGCATGGGCAGCGCAACGCAGGATTATATCGGCGGTATCGCGGGTCTGAATGTCGGCGGCAGGACAGCGGGCACGATTGAAAACTGTACGACCGAGAAAAACTGCACCGTCACCGGACGGAACACGGTCGGCGGCATCGTCGGCTATAATCTCAGCGGCGGCAGGATACAGAACAACACCAGCAGTGCCAATGTCAGCGGTGCAGGCCGTGTCGGCGGTATTGCGGGCGAAAACGGTGGTACGATCGTGCTTTCGAGCACACCGGCAGGAAAGCGCCGTGTCAACGGCAGCGGCAGCGGTGTCGGCGGCGTGATCGGCGTGAATACCGCAACCGGCACGCTCAGTCCGGCAAGCGGCAGCGTGCAGGGCGATGTCATTGCCGCGGATCACAAGCTGACCGTGCGCGGCAGCAGTATGGTCGGCGGTATTGCCGGCATCAACCGCGGCGCACTCGGCGGCACGAGCATCAACTGCCTGACCAATCAGGCGGCAGAGGTCCGCGCAGCGGCGGGCAGTGCAGGCGGCGTTGTTGGCGCGCAGGAGGGCGCAAAGGCTGTTCTGCGGTACGCGAAGAATCTCGGTCAGGTGACCGCAAATGTCGGTGCGGCAGGCGGCATTGTCGGCATGAACAGCGCGGGCAGCATGGTCGAGAACTGTATCGGCAACGGCAGTGTCACCAGTAACGACGGCTATGCAGGCGGCGTTGCGAGCGAAAACTACGGCACGATCAGGAGCTGCAGCGTCGGCACGGATAACAGGGTAACGCTTATCACCCGCAACAAGACTGCGGCAGGCGCGATCTGTGCGGTAAACCACAAGGGCGGTACGGTTCAGGGAGCGACACTCGGCGATCATATCACGATTTCCGGCAGTGCATTCATTCTGGGTGCTGTTGTCGGAGACAACAGCGGTACGGTCACTGCAACCGAGGTTTCGCAGCAGCCGACATACAGCGTTTCCGCAAGCACGCTGCAGGTCGGCGGTGCAGTCGGCATCAATCGAGCGGGCGGTACGGTCAGCAAGGTGAAGGTCACCTCGGATTTTGAAAAATTCACGAAGTATACCTATCTCGGCGGTGTAGTCGGTCAGAATAATGCAAGCGGCAAGGTAACCGAATGCACTTACTCCGGCACGATCGACGAAGGAAAGAGCGCGGTCGGCAACTGCTACGGCGGCATTGCCGGACTGAACGGCGGTCTGCTGCAGGGCAGCACCGTTTCCAGGCTGACACTGACGGCGGACGGTGTGTACACCGCAACCTCCACCAGCTCGGCGGCTGAGAAGGAACGCCTGTCCTCGCATATCGGCGGCATTGCAGGCAAGAATGATACGACCGGCATCATCGAGCAGTGCTACATAGACAATACCGGAACCGGCACGATCACGGTCAAAAACGGCATGGTCGGCGGTGTGACCGGCTATAACAAGGGCACGATCACCATGTCCGGCGATAAGAGCACCGAAACCTTGATGGAAAATGTCAGCAAGGTGAGCGACCTGCTGTCCAATGCCGAGGCACAGAAGCTGTCTGCGGATTCCACCTGGGTAAAGTGGGCAGACCGGACGGATGTGGAAAGACTATCCTACAACGGCGGCAGCAAGAGCATAGCGGCAGACCGCACCATGCAGATCATCGTATCGAGCAACGGCAACCTTGGCGGCGTGGCGGGCTACAACGCGCCGACCGGTGAGCTGAATCGCTGCGTCAGCGGCAGCTGGCTGCTGGTCAACAAGTCGGACGGCATCGGTGTCGGCACCGGCGGTATTGTCGGCATGAACGAGAGCGAAAAGGACCTGTCCTATCTGCTCAATCAGGCGTTTGTCGGCCGCCAGCTGGCAAACGGCGCGACCAGCCGATTTGCAGGCGGTATCATCGGCACACAGACCAACCAGACCACAACCGACTGGACGATCGAAAACTGTGTCAACTATGGCACGGTGTACGGCTATCAATCGCACTATTCGGGCGGTATCGTCGGCCAGTGGACCAATAACGGCGGTACGATTGAGAACTGCTACAACTACGGCAATCTGCAGACCACGTATGAAACCGGCTGGGTCGGTGCATCCGGCGGTATCGTGGCACAGCTGTATCATGCGGCCTCCGGTCAGGATTTCAATATCATCAGCTGTCAGAATCACGGCAGCGTTTTTGGCCGGGATGGTGCAAACTATTATCATTGGGAGAACGGCAAGAGGGTCAAGGACTGCGCGAACGACAGTGCGGGCATCCTTGGCAACGTTACGGTTTATACGACGTATGATATAAATGCTGCACAGAAGTTCACCATTAACGTTTCGGATTGTGTCAATGCGCCGGGCGTTAAGATCTATTCATCCTCCATGGCCTCCGGTATCGTGGGTTACTTCTCAACAGATACGGCAAGCAGCAAGAACGGCGGTCCAATCGGCACTTCGACCGCAAATATCGTGCTGAATATCGACCGCTGCCGCAACTATGCGGAAACACTGGTCGGCGGCAACAATTATATCGCCGGCATCTTTGGCGACCGGTATAAGGACGGCACTGTGGCGCAGGATAATACTTATATCCAGAACTGTTACTCGGTCATCGGTTCGGATGCGGGTACCAGTACAGGCATCGTATCGCTGAATAACGCCAGCCTGAGCAGCTCCCTGAGCGGTGATAAGGTGGGAAACAATTATTATTTCTTTGATACATGGGGCTTGACGAACACTGCCGGACGAATCTTTGACAGCAGTAATACGCGCAATGAATCACGAAAGGGATTTTCCCGCATGGTTGCCTATGGATACTGGGCAGGCAGTGACGGAAAATGGGCGAATAAGAGCTTTGCCGCCATTGCCGGTCCGCAGCTTGGCGTGATCGACTATACAGACAACCGGATGTATTACAATGTAACAACGGCAAACTCTACGATCGATGAGCATGGCATTATCCGTACGAATATCAATGGTTCTGACCAAATTACGGGACGGATTTTGTTCACCATGCCGGATACACCAACATATAGAGAGATTGCACAGACGAATGGACACGGTGCTTCGTGGCTGCGCCCGCTGCTGTATCAAAAGAATACGGTGTTCAACACAAAGCAAAAGCTGTTTGATGAGTATGTTCGAGAGAACTATCGCGACATGGAGCACGGCCAAACCGACAAAAAGCTGGATGCCTCGTTCATGGTCGATTTGAAACAGCAGACAGACGGCAGTTTCGATGTATCCATCGAGGATACGGACCGTCCTCTGTACTACGAGGGTACAGTGCTCGTTGATGACAAGGAAGTAATGTCCAATCTGCGCTTTATCCCGAACCAAAAGGGACAGGGACAGTGGGACACGAAGCTGAACGGCACGCAGGCGTACGGCTCCGGTACGACCAGCGGTTCGTTCCAGCTGCCGGCAAGCCTTGCGGCAGACACAGCAGGCAAGACCATTACATTGTCGGTTCGTGCTGTCAGTCTGTTTGAGGATACCGCGCCTTCTGCATGGAAAACTGCGGCGACGCAGGATGTGTCGGTACTGCCGACACCGGATGTCAATATCCGACTGGTGAGCCATTGGAACAATGGCGCGAAATACCAGATCTCGCTGAAAAACCTTGCGGATTATGCGGTATTCAGCAACTGGAAAGTCACCTTCAGGCTCGGCTCGCAGACCGTGACCATTGATCAGAACAATCATACCGCCGAGATCAACGGCGATGATTTGAAGGAGCTGATCGTCACGGCAGCGGCGGGCATTACGAACGGCATTCAGCCGGCCTCCGTGACGGATACCATCCCGACCGACACGCCGAAGTACAAGCCGGACGGCAGTATTAACAATCTGTCGGTATCGTACTCGGGCAGTACGGTGGATGATTGCACGGTCACGGCTGCACTGACGGTCAACGAGCCGCAGATGGAAACACCGCCGATTTACCGTATCGAGGTGCTCGGCACGGTTGGCACAAATGAGTATGTGTTTGCGTATGAGGATGTGCTGACCTCGGCGGGCAACACGGTTACGGCAAACTTCCGCGACCTGCCGAAGGAGTATTTCGCGGAGAATGTCACAAATCGTCAGGTGCGTGCATGGTACGCCGCCTCCGGTCTGGGACCGGTTTACACCTATGGCGATACCCGGCAGGCCGACGATGCATCCGTTACGCTGCGGACTTACAGCGCGGAGGGCGTTCAGCAGCAGGACAAGACCATTTACAGCCATGTTCTTGGCCATGCGAATGACTTTGCAAACTACATTAAAGCCGCAGCGCTGAACATCAAGCCGCTGGCAGCGCCGAAACTCAATGAACCGATGAAGCTTGTTGAAAACGGCAGCATGAGCTACAAATTCTCGTGGACACAGCCGAATGAGAGCGGAGCGCAGTACACGGTCAAGCTGACCGGCATTACTGCGGCAGGCGCAAGAATCGGCATTCCGGTCAACGAGGTTTACGGTACGCAGGAGAATCCGAATACTTCCCAATCGTTCACCATCAGCGCGGATGACTGGCAGTACGCCGAGGTTGAGCTGACCGTTACCCGTCTGGGACAGGCATACGGCGAGGTTGGCCTGAGTACGACGAAGAAGTACGCTGTCAAGCAGCGCCTCGAGCGTCCGGGACAGCCATTGGTAATCAACCCGGATACCAACGAGCTGGAATACACCATCGGCTGGAGTGCCATCGGCAGCGAAAACGGCTGTGCAGGCTATCAGATTTATGTGCAGCCAGAGGGCGAAACGGCCGCTGTCCTGGGTGAGCTTGTGCACGTCAGGGGCGGCACCTGCTCGGTAAGCCGCAGTCTGGAGGATTACGCCGGCAAGACCATCGATCTCTATCTGGTGGCGGTGGCTGCTGATGATTCCGGCTACGCGGACAGCCCGAACGGTATCGTGTACACGATGACCGTGCCGATGCGTCTGAATACGCCGAGCGTCAAGTGGTCGTACAACTGGAATGCGACAGCAAACAACCCGATTCCGGCGGCCGGCTTCCGAAGCGGCGGCCTGCAGGTCACCGTTACGCCGGAGAATGCGGCCAGCGTACCGCCCGGCGGCAGTACCTATCTGCTGCGGGCAAAAATCACCGGGACGGACGGCACAATAGTGACTTACCCCGTTTCTGCAATGAGCGAAAGCGGCGACAGCTACGTCTGCAGCCTGACCGATCTGGATACGAAATACGCAGGCTGTTCTGTACGGTTCGAGGCTCGTATTTCGCAGTCGGCGGGACAGGTAAGCTCGGTCTGGGTATCGAGCGGCGATGTGGTATTCCCGCGTGTGAAGCTGGAAGCACCGAGTGCGTCGCTGGCAAACGTGAATGAGGCGCTTGCGGTCAGCTATGGCCCGATGAATCGTCTTATCAACACGGCAGAGTGGGATGCACAGCTTACCGCGCTCTCGTGGGACGAGGTGGCAGACGCTGACCGCTATCGGATTGAATTGACCGATAAGGACGATAAATCCACGACTGTTACCGTCGATATGAGCGGGAACCTGCCGGAGATTATCATAAATGGTCAAAATACGTTTGCAGTTGCAGGGGATGACTGGTATACTGTAAAACAGGGCAGTGTGGTCAACGGCAGATACAGCCTTACCAATGGCAGCATTCGTTATTACAGCTATCAGCCGGATACCATGCTGCAGGTGAAGGACGGCACATTTACCTTGAAGCTGCCTAACATTTTCTCCGTGGTAACCCACGAGAATCAGACCCTGCAGCTGACGAATGGTATACAGATCAGCAGGGTAACTGTCATTGCGGACAGCAAGAGCGACCGTTATACGGAATCCGATCCTGCTGAGCGCAGATTTTAGTTACGAAGGGAGGCGGCAGACATGAAGCGGATACGTCAGGGATGGAACACCCTGCGGCGCAGCAGGCGAAGCGGTGTTTCGCTGATCGTAGCACTTTGCGCTGTCGCCGTTCTGATCGGGCTTTCGCTCAGTATCGTGTATTCCTCATCCATGCTGCTCTCGCGGGCCAACCGCAAGATCGGCAGGGAACGCTGTTATCAGCTGGCGCAGTCCTTTTCACAGGTGCTGGACAGCGAACTGCAGGAATACAAAACAATAAAGCCGGAATTGGATACCAATTTTGCGCCGGAAGGCTGTTTCTACCGTGAAGTGAACAACATTTTAGCGGAAGATACGGGATTGGGTATTTACGATCCGGACCGTTCGGATGAAACCACTGCCTGCTATAATGCGGGTTCGACCGAGGATAACTACGGCAGGATTACGATTCTGCTCCGTGATGTTACCGATGTGCAGGACCCGATCACAGGCGATACCTTTGCATACGGTGCTCGGGACGAAGGCACCGAAAAGGCAGAGCAGACAACCTTTAACAGACATCAGGTTTGGGTGGGCGTCAAGGCGGAAAAGGGAGCGGACAGCTACATGTACACCACAGAATACCGCCGAAAGGACAGTTTTCAGCCAATCTACACATGGAAAGGGGAAGACGGCGTCAGCGGACAGTTCACGGTCTACTGGGTAAACGGCCGTTTTTGCCGAAGTGCCAACGGCGAGGACCCGGTAAAACCCAAGGTCATTGGCGAGGGTAAGGATGCCCGCACGGAGCATGTGGAGATCAGCTATACCTATGATATCAACAATCCGACGTACAGCCGATACGAACCCATCCACAAGCCGGCAGCCCGGACAACCGGAGGTGCAGCCGATGAATAGACTGATTCGCGTGCTGCGCGACCGCCGGGGCGAATCTATGGTGGAAATTCTGGTTTCCACGGTGGTGTTCATGCTGCTGCTGGGCGCGCTGAACGGCGCAGTCGGCTTTGCCTCAAATGCGCAGCGCAAGTCGGAGCAGCTCCGCAGGGACGCGACCCAACTGCAGGAAAGCGTGCGCGAAAATGCAGAAGTCGCGGACGGCGAAGCTGCCGCGTACGATTTTAAGGTGACGACGTCGAACGGCGAAGATACCGATATTGACGCCTTCCGCGTAAAGGTAAAAAAGCAGACCGTAAACGCCAAAACCGAGGACGGCAAAACCGTGCCCTTCTACCGGTTTGCGAAGGGAGAGTGACGGCATGAAACGCATTCGCTCAATCCTGCGCGGCCGGGGAGGCATGACGCTGGTGGAGCTGGTGGTCGGCGCCGGACTGCTGTGTCTGGTCATCGGCGTATTCAGTGCGTCGCTGCGGCCGGCGGCCGAGGTATCGCGCCGCACGCAGGAGCTGAACAGCGCCGAGCTGATCGCGGACGACCTGCTCGAAACCGTGCGCAGCAAGGTGGAGACCGCCACGGATTACATCAAATGCTATGACAGCGGCACGGACGTGACGAATAAAACCGGCTCGTCCGAAGGCTCGGCGATCGAGTTTGGCTATGAGACCGAACAGGGATACAACGCGGCGGAGCTGCTGACGGCAGACGGCTGCGGACCAACCAAAATCGTGATTGCCGATAAGGACTCCGGCGAGCAGCCTCGGGTGGAAAAGGGTTATCTTGTCGAGCGTTATTATAAAGATGGCTACAGTCAGGATGCGGACGGCAATCCCATTGCCCGAGCCATGACGAAAACCTACGCAGAGGGCTTTTATATGGGTCTCCGCGCCGGACTGCACTTCAAAATCGACGAAGCAAAGCACACCGTTACCGCCACCGTGACAATTTACCGCGATAAGGATTTGACCGATAAAATCTATTCGGATTCGCTCATTATCGACCTGCGGTACGATATTCCGGTGAAAACCGAGGTGACGGCAACGAAAAAGCCGGCATAACGGCAATGCAATATGTGTAACTCTGCGGAGCACCGCCGCAGCTTACAGAGATAGAAAAACAAAAATACAATTGGAGGAATAAGATCATGATGGAAAAAATGATCGCGCTGCAGCAGAAGCGCCGCAGCAAGAAGGGCGGCTTTACGCTGGTAGAGCTGATCGTGGTTCTGGTTATTCTGGCGATTCTGGCAGCGCTGCTGATTCCGGCGCTGACTGGTTATATTGATAAGGCGAAGGAGAAGTCTCTGGTTGCTGAAACCCGTCAGGTAGTAATGGCTGCTCAGACGCTGTATGATGAATACTACGGTACGTTGGCTACTAATGCTACTCCGGTAACTGCTCCGGCGGATACGGGTGCTGGTAATTTCACGAAAGCAAAGATTGCAGAACTGGCAGAAGTAGACAAGGACAATATTACTACTATTACTGTTTCGAATAATAAGATTGCTACCGTTGTTTATGAACGCAATAATAGAGTTTGCACTTATACCCAGTCTACGGGTCAGTACAACGTAACCAAGAAGTCTTAATGCCTAACCCCACCAACCACCACGCCCGCACCGCACCGTCTAACCACGGTGCGGTACGGTGCACGTCGGTGGTGACTTGATTCATACCGCTGTAACGATGCGGAACGCAGTAACGGTGCCTGCGTTCGGCTTGCGGACGGTATGGCGGGTCACAGCCCCTTAACGTTTAAGTGGCTGTGACCTGCCATGCGGTTTTTGTATGGCAGATTCTATTTGTAAAAAATCATTCCAAACCAACCCAAACGAGGAGGAAACCAATGCCTTACATCGCCTATGCTGTATTATGGCTGTTACGGTTCGCATTGGGCGCGTGCGTATTCAGCTTTCTCGGAGTGGTGGTATGGCGCCTGCCGCGCAGAGAGAGCGTGGTGAAGGGACGCAGTCACTGTCCGGTGTGCGGGCGCACGCTGTCGGCGGCGGAGCTGCTCCCGTGCCTGAGTTATCTCCTGCAGGGCGGCAAATGCCGCGGCTGCGGTGCAAAAATTCCCGCAAGGGATTTCTGGATCGAGGTGCTCGGCGGCTTGTGCTCCTGTGCCTGCGCATACGCCTTCGGCGGCGAGACCGCACAGGCGGCGCTGGCGTTCGCCGTGCTCGGTATTCTGACGGTCGTGGCGCTCATGGACATGGACACGCTTGAAATCTACGACCGGTTTCCGGTGCTGCTGTTTGTCTGCGGCATCGCTGCGCACATACTTATCCCCAGCCTGGGGATAAAATCGCGGCTGATCGGCTGCGTGATCGTCAGCGTACCGATGCTGCTTCTGGCGCTCATCGTGCCCGGCGGCTTCGGCGGCGGTGATATCAAGCTGATGTTCGGCGCGGGCTTTTTCCTCGGCGCAAAGCTGACGGTCGTTGCCGCGTTTATCGGCATTCTGCTCGGCGGCGGCTTCGGCGCGCTGCTGCTCGCCCAAAAGAAGGCAAACCGGAAAAGCCAGTTCGCATTCGGTCCGTTTTTGTGCATCGGCATTGCGATTGCCATGTTTTTCGGAGAAACGATCGCGGACTGGTATATGGGATTATTGTAATGAATGGAGAGGAGGGTCAGCATGGCTGCATCCAACAACCACAGGCTGACCGTCACGGTCAAACCGAACAGCGGTCACACGCTGTTCCGCTACACGGCAAAGGACATAGACGGAAAGGTAGTCCGCGGCGCAATGGAGGCTGCGGACTATGATACGTTGTATACCCAGTTACTCGCTCAGGGGCTGTATCTGCAGAGTGCGACCCGCCGCGGTGCGGGCCGCAAGCCGCGCACACTGCGTCCGCAGGAGCTGAGCGACCTGTGCCGCCAGCTGTCCACGCTGCTGGCTTCGGGCGTCAGTCTGGTGCGCGCGCTGACGATCATCTCGCAGGATGAGGGCATCAGCGCGGGTCTGCGCCGCATTTACGAGAGTGTGCTGGGTGAAGTCCGGAAAGGCTCGAGCCTTTCTGCCGCACTCGAGGCGCAGCAGGTGTTCCCGCCGCTCATGCTCGGCATGATCCGCGCAGGCGAGGGCAGCGGCAAGCTGGATCAGGTCGCGGAGCGGCTCGCCATCCACTACGAGAAGGCGCACCAGATGAACCAGCAGGTCAAGTCGGCGCTCATGTACCCGATGATCCTTGCGATTCTGGCGGTCGCGGTCGTTATCGTTATCGTAACCTTCGTGCTGCCGCAGTTCAGCGATCTGTTCTCCACAATGGATTCGCTGCCGGGCGTTACGCTGGCGCTGATGGCGTTTTCCGGTTTTATGGTTACCAAATGGTATCTGATGATACTGGGTGTCGCGGCTGTGGTCATGGTTATCCGCTCGCTGCTGCGCATTCCGGCCGTCCGGCTGGAAATGGATCGACGCAAGCTCAAAATGCCGGTTTTCGGTCCGCTCAATCAGGTTATCTGCACGGCGCGGTTCGCGCGAACCATCAGCAGCTTGTACTCGAGCGGTCTGCCGATCGTCACTGCGCTGCAGACCGCCCGTGATACCATCGGCAACGCTTACATCGTTTCGCAGTTCGATGATGTGCTCGTGCAGGTGCGTTCGGGCGTCAGCCTGTCCGCCGCCCTCGAGGCCGTAGACGGCTTTCAGCGCAAGCTGTGCAGCAGCATTGCAGTTGGCGAGGAGACCGGCCGTCTGGACTCCATGCTGGATTCCATTGCGGATTCGATGGAGTACGATGCACAGCAGGCGAGCAAGCGCATGATGACCATTCTGGAGCCGATGCTGATCGTGCTGATGGCGTTTGTGGTCGGCTTTATCATCATCGCGGTCATGTCGCCGATCATCGGCTCGTACAGCGCGATAGAGAGTTCGGGGAACGTATAACCTCGGAAACGTGTAAACCTCACAAAAGGGGAGAAATGAGAATGAACACAACCGTTTTGGCGCTGCAGGAGGAGCAGGTGCTTGTCGCGGTCGGCAAGTCCGGCGCGCAGCCTTCCGTGCAGGCGCTTTACAGTGCCCCCGCACACGGCGGCGGCATGGAAAACTGGGAGAAGGCGATAGGCGCACTCTGGCAGCAGCACAGGCTGCCGACCCGCGGCATCACGCTCGTCCTGCCGGATGAGGCGGTTGCCACCAAGACTATCACCGCACCGAGCATGCCGGAAAACAAGCTGGAGGAGCTTGTGCGGCACGAAATGCGTCCGCGGGAGGATCAGCTTGTGGCGGCGGACTATGTGCCGCTCGGCACAGATGCCGAAGGCCGTCAGCAGCTGTTCTGCGCTGCCTGCCGCAAGGAAACGATGGAGGAATACCTTGCAATGACCGACCGGCTCGGTCTGCGCCTGGAAAACGTTACCGTTACCATGGCAGGACGGCTCAAGCTCCTGCATGCCATGCAGCCCATGCAGGGCAAGACCTGTATCTGGCTGTGCTTTGAGGGCAGCAGCGTGCTTTCGCTGCTGGTCGAGAACGGAGAGTACCGTTATTCCAGCCGCAGCCGTATTTTCAGTGAGCCGGGCACGGTGGATTTCGGCACTGAGATGACGAGGGATGTCTCCGGTACGATGCAGTTCCACACGGCAAGCCGCTCGGGCGGCACGCTGACCGATGTGTATTACGCCGGCTGCTCGGATGATGATTTCGAGGTGTGTCTGGCGGGTATCCGCGGTCTGGGTCTGGAAGTGAGCCGTCTGCCCGAATGCCGTGCGTTCCGCGCCCTGCCGAACGGCGAGCGGCTGAACGACTGGCTCGGCTGTGCCGAGGCTTTGATTCGAACCGTGCTTCGTGCAAACAAGGAACTGGATCTGCTCCGCAGCTATCGGCGTTTGTCCCGCGGCAGCAAAAAGCAGACCGGCCTGCTGCACAGCTTCTACACACCGATTGCGGTGTGTCTGGTGGTGTGCGCCGCGGTCTGGTGTGTGTTCCTGCGGATGAACAGCAGCCTGAGCCACAGAACCGACGACATCAACGACTGGCTGAACGATCCGACCGTGATCGAGCAGTACAACGAATCTGCCGAAAAGCAGCAGCGCAATGACAATCTGGTGCAGGGACTGCAGCAGGTACGCAATCTGACGGACGCGCTTGCCACCTATCCGCAGGTGGACAGCACCCTGATGAGCAAAATCGGCGCGGCAGGCGGCGCTCAGGTCAGCATGGTGCTGACCGGCTACGATGCGGCCACCGGCGCGCTGCAGTTTGATGCACAGAGCGGCAGCGTTATCGACATTCCGAGCTATGTGCTCAAGCTGCAGAAAACCGGTCTGTTTCGCAAGGTGGACTACACCGGCTATACCTATGAGGACGGCGTGTACGTTCTCAGCCTGAACTGTATCCTGCTGGGAGAGGAGGCAGCCGAATGAACATCGTTGTAACCGAACGTGATAAAAAGCTGCTCCGGCTGGTGGCCTGTCTGGCGATAATCGTCATTTTCGGCATGTATCTCATCCGTCCTGCGATGAAAAATCACGAAACGCTGCAGAACGAGTATGACGCCGCCGAACAGAAACAACAGGAATATCAGACGCAGATTGCCACACTCGCGACGATTGACGATATTATCGCGCAGAATGAAGCCGCGCTGAACACGGCAAGCGAAAAATACTACAAGGGCGATCTGGAAACCCGTCAGATGGACGATATCATCACGGGTATCGCGCTCGAGAACGGACTGTTTCCGCAGTCGCTGACGCTGACGGAGGCCGCTCCGGGTGCGGTCAGCGCGTATCTCGCCGAGCAGGAAGCTGCACAGACGGACAGCAGTGCGGACACCTCGTCCGATGCGGAATCCGCCGATTCGACCGACGATACATCGGCAGCGCCGGTGCAGCCGGTCAACTGCGTTTACATCGGCACTGCGACTATCTCGGCGCAGGGCGCCGTAACCCAGTGGCTGAACTTTCTCGATGAGGTAGAGCACAGGTATAAGGGTCTGCGCGTGACCAATTTCAGTATTGCAGACTATGATTATGTGGAGAACAACACGCAGGCAGTCAGCACCAATCTGATCACCGGCACGCTGGAGATCTATATGTGTGTCAGCGACAAGGAGGCAGACGCATGAAAACCAATTTGCGTATCGGCGAAGTGCTGATGGAGCGCAATTACATCACGCAGGAGCAGATGGAGCAGGCGCTCGCCTACCAGAAGGAGCACCGTGAAAAGCGAGTCGGTCAAATCCTGATCGAGCTGGGCTTTGTCACCGAGACGCAGGTGATCGAGGCGCTGGCTGCCCGTCTGGGACTGGAAATTGTGAGCATCGGACAGATGCAGGTCGATCTGACCGCTGTCCGCATGATTCCGCGCGAGCTGGCGGAAAAGCAGAACCTGCTTGCGGTCGGCTTTGCGGACAAGAGCCTCGAGGTCGTGACGAACGATCCGCTGAACTACTTTGCCTTTGAGGAAGTGCGCCAGCTGACCGGCTGTCAGGTGGTCATCCGCCTGAGTGAAATGGGTCCGCTGCAGAGCGCGATTCGCTACTATTACGCCGAGGTCGGCGCGCAGCAGGCGGCACAGACCGCCAACGAGGACTTTGCAGAGCGTAATGTGGAGATGCTGCAGGTCGAAGAAAGCGAAAGCGGCGATCCGGAAGCGCCGATCGTCAAGCTGCTCAACAGCCTGCTCGACCGTGCAATCAGCACCGGTGCGAGCGACGTGCATATCGAGCCGTTTGAGGGCAGCACGCGCGTGCGCATGCGTATCGACGGCACGATCGTCGATTATGTAACGCTGCAGCGCAGTGTGCATCAGCCGCTGATTGCGCGAATCAAGATCATGGCGAACCTCGATATTGCCGAGCGCCGTCTGCCGCAGGACGGTCATTTCCGTATCCGTGTGAGACAGAGCGAGTACGTTAACATCCGTGTATCGCTGCTGCCGACCGTGTTCGGAGAAAAGGCCGTGCTGCGAATTCTGGCAACGGCGGGTCAGGTCGATCACGCCAGCCACTTCGGCATGGATGACGAAAGCTATGCAAGGTTCCTGCCTATGCTCAACTCACCGAACGGTATTATTTATATCACCGGTCCTACCGGTTCGGGTAAGTCCACTACGCTGTACATGGCGCTCGAGTATCTGTCGCACCGGCAGGTGAATATCTCCACGGTTGAGGATCCGGTGGAGAAGAACGTGCCGAGCATCAACCAGACGCAGGTCAATCCGGTTGCCGGACTGACGTTTGAGTCCGGTCTGCGCGCGCTGCTGCGTCAGGACCCGGATATCATCATGGTCGGTGAGACCCGTGACGGCGAAACAGCCGGTATTTCGGTTCGTGCCGCCATCACCGGTCACCTGGTGCTGAGTACACTGCATACCAACGATGCGGTCTCGAGTATCGTCCGTCTGGCCGATATGGGCATCGACCATTATCTGATCGCAAATTCGCTGGTCGGTCTGGTCGCGCAGCGACTGATGCGCAAGGTGTGTCCGCACTGTGGCAGAGAGGTCGCAGTTACGCCGCAGGAGCAGGCGCTGCTCGGCAAGGATATCACGACCATCAAGCGCGGCACAGGCTGTACGCACTGCAACGGCACCGGCTACCGCGGCCGTATTGCTGTGCATGAGATCGTCACGATCGACCGCAATATCCGCCGCATGATCAGCCGCGGCGCCGAAACCGAGGAGATCGAGGCCTACGCGCGGGAGCAGCAGGGCATGCGCAGCCTGAAGGAAAAGGGTCTGGAGCTGGTAAAACAGGGTGTTACTACACCGGAGGAGCTGCTCAGGATCGCGTATTACGCATAACCGGAAACCGCTCTGTATCTTTTGATACAGAGCGGTTTTAACGATTATGAACAGAATTACAGAACGAAATTCGCATAAATGAACTGACGTTCATTATTGATTGACTCCCCGGAGCCGAAAACTTTTCCTTTACATTCTCATTTCAAGCGGGTATAATACCCATTGATGGATGGCATTCCGCAGAGCGGAAGCTATACCTTGTCACAACATGTTTTTCAAATTTTTCCGACAGTGATTTTACGTTGCGTCACACCACAGAAAGCGGGTGACAGCATGAACATTGGCATTGTTGGAGCAGGAAAAGTCGGCTTTTCCTTCGGCAGACTGCTTGCCGAAAAAGGCGTGCGGATATCCGGCTATTACAGCCGCAATTCCGACAGCGCAAGAGAAGCCGCAGAATTTACAAATTCCGGACACTATACCGCCCTGGGCAAACTCATCGAAGATAGTGACGCGATTTTCATCACCGTTCCGGATAATGCGATTACCGAGGTATATCGGCAGGTCGCAGAATTTGAAATTCAGGACAAGTATATATGTCATTGCAGCGGCGCCTGCACAGCCGGGGAAGCCTTTCCCGGTATTCACGCGCAGGGAGCCTATGCAATATCCATTCATCTGCTATTTCCGATCAGCAGCAAGTATAACTGCTGGCGGGAGCTGGCAGGTGCTTTTTTTTGCGTCGAGGGAGACACGCAGGCGGTCGAGGTCTTTGTGCCGCTGCTGCGCGGACTGGGACTGCAGGTGCAGACCATTTCGCCGGAGAGCAAGGCGCAGTACCACCTCAGCTGTGCGCTGGCGAGCAACTTTGTCTGTGCACTCGTGCAGCGCAGCGCAGAGCTGCTGAGCGGCTGTGGATTCTCCGAAACGGACGCACTGCACGCGCTTGCGCCGCTCATGCGGAGCAATCTGGCGCATGTGATCGAGCACGGTGCCGTCTCAGCGCTGACCGGCCCCATTGAGCGCGGCGACACGCAGACCGTGCAAAAGCATCTGTCGTGCCTGACGGAACGAGACGATCGGCAGCTTTACGCGCTGCTGGGACTCGAACAGGTCAAAATGGCACAGGAAAAACATCCTGAGCAGGATTACGGCACGCTTGCCGCCCTGCTGAACAGGGAAAAGGAGCAGAAAGAATGAAGAACACAGTGAGTACATTTCTCTCGATGAAGCAAAACGGCGAGCGCCTCACCGAGATTACCAGCTACGATTACACGACCGCCAAGCTGGTGGAAAAAGCGGGCATCAACGCCATTCTGGTGGGCGATTCGCTCGGCATGACCATGATGGGCTATGACACGACTCTGCCGGTTACGATGGAGGATATGATCCACCACAGTGCATGCGTCGTGCGCGCGTGCGAGAACACCATGGTCATCATGGATATGCCGTTTATGAGCTATCAGGCGTCGGTTTCCGAAGCCGTGCGCAACGCAGGCCGGCTGATGAAGGAAGCGCGCGGACATGCGGTCAAGCTGGAGGGCGGCGCAGCCGTTGCCGAGCAGATTCGCGCGATTACAGACGCCGGTATTCCGGTGCAGGCACATATCGGCATGACGCCGCAGAGCGTCAACGTGTTCGGCGGCTTTAAGGTACAGGGCAAGGGCGAGGATGCGGCAAAGCGGCTGCTCGAGGATGCCTTTACCGTACAGGAGGCCGGTGCATTTTCGGTCGTGCTCGAGTGCGTACCGCCCAAGCTGGCGGCGCTCATCTCGAAAAAGCTGACCATCCCGACTATCGGCATCGGCGCGGGCGCAGGCTGTGACGGACAGGTGCTGGTCTATCAGGATATGCTCGGCATGAACATGGACTTTACGCCCAAGTTCGCCAAGCAGTTCGACAATATCGGTGAGCGCATGGTGGACGCGTTCCGCGCTTACATGAACGAGGTGCAGAACGGCACGTTCCCGACCGAAAAGCAGAGCTTTGTCAAGTCCGACTGCAGCGATGAATATCTCGCCAAACTCGACGCTGAATTTTGAGAGAAACAGGAGCATATACAATGAAAATCGCAACAACCATCGCAGAAGTACGCGCACAGGTGCGCGAGTGGAAACAGCAGGGTCTGACCGTCGGTCTGGTGCCGACCATGGGCTATCTGCATGAAGGACACGCCAGTCTGGTCAAAACGTCCGTGCAGCAGTGCGACCGCACGGTAGCGTCCGTGTTCCTCAATCCGACCCAGTTCGGTCCGGGTGAGGATCTGGAGACCTATCCGCGTGATTTCGAGCACGACTGTGCGCTGCTGACCGAGTGCGGCTGTGACATGGTGTTCCATCCCGAGGTGTCCGAGATGTATCCGGACGGCTTTGCCACCTTTGTTGAGGTGCAGTCCGAAATGCCGCGCCAGCTGTGCGGCAAGACCCGTCCGATTCATTTCCGCGGCGTGTGCACGGTCGTTTCCAAGCTGTTCAACATCGTAACGCCGGATAAGGCGTTCTTCGGTCAGAAGGACGCACAGCAGCTGGCGATCATCCGCCGTATGGTGCTCGACCTGTCTATGGGCATTGAGATCGTCGGCTGCCCGATCATCCGTGAGGCGGACGGTCTGGCGAAGTCCTCGCGCAATACCTATCTGAGCGCAGAGGAGCGCAAGGCGGCACTCGTGCTGTCGCGCGCTGTAAAGCTCGGCCAGGAGCTGGTACAGAACGGCGAGAAGAACGCGGATAAGGTCGTGGGTGCCATGCGTGCGCTTATCGAGCAGGAGCCGCTCGCGCGTATTGATTACGTTTCCGCAGTGGACGGCCTGACCATGCTGCCGGTGCATGAGATCAACGGCGGCGAACTGGTCGCTATGGCGGTCTATATCGGCAAAACACGCCTGATCGACAACTTTTCGGTGGAGGGCTAAGTCATGACAGTACAGATGCTCAAGGGTAAAATCCACCGTGCAACGGTCAAGCAGGCCGAGCTGAACTACGTCGGCTCGATCACGGTTGACGCCGACCTGCTGGATGCGGCCGGCATTTACGAATATGAGAAGGTTGCCATCGTGGATATTGAAAACGGCAACCGCTTTGAGACCTATACCATCGCCGGTGAGCGCGGCAGCGGTATGATCTGCCTGAACGGCGCCGCAGCACGCTGTGTCAGCGTCGGTGATAAGGTCATTCTGATGGCGTACGCGCAGCTGACGCCGGAGGAGGTCAAGAACGGCTATGCTCCGCAGGTCGTGTTCGTGGATGAGGAAAATAAGATCGTCCGCACCACCACCTATGAGAAGCATGGTCTGCTCAAGGATATGGCGTAATGAAAAAGGAGAACCCGGGTGGGTTCTCCTTTTTTGTTGGTGTCAAGGTGAGCGGTTCTGCAAGGTAGGAGGTAGGAGTTGATGGATAGGTGAAATCCGCAGGTGCCGTCCGTAATATCCAGACAAACGAGTTGCGCGACACGGGTATCCCTCAGGGGACCTTCTCTTGCCCTTCGGGCAATTCACCTTGTGTCGCGCCTGCGGAGAGTAGCCGATATGTGTAGCAGTATGGAATCTGGCATTGCGTAGAGGGAAAGAAATGGGCGGCCAATGGCCGCCCCTACGGTAGAAAGAATCCTCTGCCGTTCCTTTATAGTCTCAGTTCTGCAAATTTCGCCGTGCTAAGAGGAAACGGGGAGATTCATAAGAGGGGTACGCACTCATTAAATCCGCGCACGGCGCGGGAAAAAGGTTTAGTGGCCTACGGGCAAACCTTAGGTGTCCATCCCTCTTATGCGCCCGCGCGGCGTCAGCGCACGTCCCCGCGCTCCGCAGAGCGCAATTCCCTGCTTGGATTAAGCGAAAACCTTCCCGCCCGGAAAGGGTGTATTGCTAACGCAACTCGTGTGTCCCGCAAAACCGGTGCCGAGTAAACCGGCAAATCAAAATTTTCGATTGAAGATTAAACCGACTCCATCTCCGCCGCAGAGGACTTGTCTGCGTTCTCTCGGAACAGCAGACCGAAAATGCGGCGCACCAGCGGACCGGCTGCAAAGAACTGCCACAGCAGCGCCATCGGGAAGTTCATAACGGTGGTCTGCACCCAGATTGCAAAGAACTGTGAGTTATGGCTGTCCTTGAACAGCAGGGTGGCAAAGAAGCTCATGCACGGGCACATCAGCCATACGGATGCGGCCGAGATAGCAAGCATAATGCTGGTCTGGCTGGCTTCGCGCGGATTGACAAGACGGAATGCAACCTTCATCGCCAGCTTGCCGACAAACACCAGCTCGAGCAGAATTGCGATAACAGTCATGATCGGCCACTCGTGGAACACTGCGAGAAATACCCAGTTCTGCATGGAACCGGTGTTCAGCACGATGTTGTACGCTACCATGCCGTATACCATGACAGAAGCCATGATAATGGTGTAAATAACGTCCTGAAATTTGTTTTTTGGCATTTTGTTTTCTCCTTTTTGTGTATGTGAAATATTTTTTGATAACGAATAGAAATGCAGCTGAACGCAAAAAAATAGGACGAAGTAAACTTTCGTCTACTTCGTCCTATGGACTACTTCAACTACCATTAATTATAAATATCATACCATATTTTGTGGGTGTTCGTCAAGGCTAACTTCGTTCTTGACAATACTGTTCCCTGGGTGTATACTGTGTCTGTAAATGAGAACCCCCTCCCTTGGGGGAGGGGTGCAGATAGGAGATGCGATATGAAACAACGGTTTCGGGTGGGCGGCATGAGCTGCGCGGCCTGCTCCGCCCATGTGGAGAAAAGCGTCTCGGCGGTGCCGGGTGTCAGCGGCGTGCAGGTAAATCTGCTCGCCGGCAGCATGGCGGTCGAGTACGACGAAAACGCGTGCGACGCACAGACGATTATAAAGGCGGTCGAGTCCGGCGGCTACACGGCTGCGGTGGACGATGGCAGGCAGACCTCGGCTCCGGCGCAAAGCCCGCAGGCGGACGAGGCGCTGAAGGAAATGAAGACCCGCATTATCGTTTCGGCGATTTTCATGCTTGTCCTGATGTACTTCTCGATGGGCGAGATGGTCGGGCTGCCGCTGCCGTCCTATGCGGCAGGCATGGACGGCATGTTCAATCTGGCGCTCACGGAGCTGATCCTCACGCTGCCGATTGTCATTATCAATCGCAAATATTATATCAACGGCTTCAAAACGCTGCTGCATCGTGCCCCGACTATGGACGCACTCATCGCCGTCGGCTCGGGTGCGGCGCTCGTGTACGGCATTTACGCGCTGATTCAAATCGCTCTCGCGCCCACGCCTGAGGCAGCCCACAGCTTTATGCACGACCTGTATTTTGAGTCCGCAGGCATGATTTTGACGCTGGTAACGCTCGGCAAGTTCTTTGAAGCGCGTGCCAAGCGCAAGACCGGCGAAGCCATTGCGGCTTTGATGGACCTGCGTCCGCAGACCGCCGAGGTCATCCGCAATGGTGAAACCGTGCAGGTTCCCATCGAGCAGGTACAGGTTGGCGACCTCGTTATCGTGCGCGGCGGTCAGTCCGTGCCGGTTGACGGAGAGATCACTGAGGGCAGCGCCTATCTGGACGAAAGCGCCATCACCGGCGAGAGCATGCCGGTCGAAAAGCATGTCGGCGATACCGTAATCGGTGCAACCGTGTCCAAGAGCGGCTATGTTGTCATGAAGGCATTGCGTGTCGGTGACGATACGACTCTGAGCCAGATCATCCGTCTGGTAGAGGAGGCAGGCGCGTCCAAGGCGCCAATCGCCAAGCTGGCGGATAAGGTGGCAGGCGTGTTTGTGCCGGTCGTTATGGGTATTGCGCTCGTGACGGCAATCATCTGGCTGCTGGCCGGCGAAACGCCGAGCTTTGCGCTCACACGCGCGATTTCAGTGTTGGTTATCTCGTGCCCGTGCGCACTGGGACTGGCTACGCCGGTCGCTATCATGGTCGGCACAGGTGTCGGTGCGAAAAACGGCGTGCTGTTCCAGTCGGCGGAGGCGCTCGAGAATCTGCACAACGTAAACGCGGTCATCATGGACAAGACCGGTACCGTAACCGAAGGACGTCCGGTCGTAACCGACGTAAAATCCTTCGGCGTGGAGTCCGGTGACCTGCTCTCGCTGGCACTGTCACTCGAGAGCCGCAGTGACCATCCGCTGGCGGACGCCATTGTGCGCTATGCACGCGAGAAGAACGCGCAGGAGCGTTCGGTAACCGACTTTGAGATGCTCGAGGGGCAGGGCATTCGCGCATCCGTGGACGGCGTGCCGTGCTTTGCGGGCAACCGCCGCATGCTGCTCGCCAACGGTCTCGCGCTGTCCGGCTCGATGCAGAAGCTGGGCGATGAGTTTGCCGCAGCAGGCAAAACGCCGCTGTTCTTCGCGGCAAACCGTCAGATTGTCGGCATTTTTGCGGTCGCTGATGTGCTCAAGCCGACCAGCAAAGCGGCAGTCGAAGCGCTGCGCAGCATGCACATCGACGTAACGCTGCTCACCGGCGACAATAAGAAAACCGCCCAGTCTATCGCGTCCGAGCTTGGCGTGACCGATGTGATCGCTGAGGTGCTCCCGCAGGACAAGGAGCGCATCGTGCGCGAAAAGCAGGGCAAGGGCCGCAAGGTTGCCATGATCGGTGACGGCATCAACGATGCACCGGCGCTTGCGCGTGCCGATGTCGGCATTGCGATTGGTGCAGGCACGGACGTGGCTATCTCGTCTGCGGACGTTGTGCTGATGAAGAGCGACCTGATGGACGCGGTGGACGCCATCCGGCTGTCGCGCCGGACTATGCGCAACATTCGCCAGAACCTGTTCTGGGCGTTCTTCTACAACTGCATCGGCATTCCGATTGCGGCGGGTCTGCTGTGGGTGCCGTTCGGCATCAAGCTCAGTCCGATGATCGGCGCGGCGGCAATGAGCCTTTCGTCCGTCTGCGTGGTATCCAACGCGCTGCGCCTGCGCTTTTTCAGCGCAACACCGAGAAAAACGGCGGGGACGCCTGCTGTTTTGCCCATAAGCGGCGAAAAGCCGCTTACGGCACATAAAAAGGAGGAAAATGTTATGGAAAAGACAATCAAGGTTGAGGGCATGATGTGTCAGCACTGCGTGGCACACGTCAAAAAGGCGCTCGAGGGTGCTGCAGCCGGCTGTAATGTTGCGGTCGATCTGGATGCAGGCAAGGCAGTTGTTTCGGGTAAAACGCTGCCGGAGGATGCCGTTCTGACCGCAGCCGTCACCGAGGCGGGCTATGAGGTGGTTGACATCAAATGATGGCAGATCGTAAAAAGGTCGAGCCGCTGCTCAAAACTGCGCGCGGGCAGATCGACGGCGTGCTCAAAATGATCGAGGACAACCGCTACTGCATGGATATTATGATGCAGCTGCAGGCGGTGGAATCGCTGGTGCATAAGGCGCAGAGGGAGGTTCTTCGCGGACATCTTTCCGGCTGTGTGCAGGATGCGTTTGAGACCGGAGATCAGAACGAACGCGAGCAGAAGATCGCAGAGATCATCAAGCTGCTGGATAAAGCGTAAACGGAAGGACGTGCTAAAAGGCACGTCCTTTTTGTTTGAAAATTGAAGTTTTCTGCAGTTTCCGCAATCAGAAACTGCGGTATGATCGAAATCGGTGCCGACACGGTTATCAAGAACAACGGCAGCAAAACTCAGTATGGCGGCGGTATCCGCAATTACGGTGAAATTACTGTTTCTGCTGGTGCACAGCTGTATAACAACCATGCACTGATTGCTGGCGATGATATTTACAACGGTACCTATAAGTATAAAACTTACACTTGCGATGGCCGCATCACTTTTGCCCCTGTCGGCAAGGACTGGGTACTGGACGACTGCAACGACCCGATCGTAGGCTGGTATCACGACGGCAAGGAAAAGCTGACGGACAATGCCTACAAGCGCTGGAACGGTGATGGTGAAGGCGATGCCTACTACGCTGACGAATATACGGTTAGCGAAGAGGCTGTTTCCGATGCACTGCGCTCAAGGCTGCACACGGTCAGTTCTGCAGCGTAACCTACGAAGTAACCGGCGACATTCCGTCTGATGCAGGCGCAGTTCCGGCGGCAGCCAAGGTTAAGATGAACGGTAGCTACACCGTAGCACCGGTACAGACCATCTCGCAGAGCCGCTACACGTTCAGCGGCTGGCGGATCAACTGTAGTGGCGATGTTGTAACCGAGATCAAGGACATTCAGCAGGATGTCAAGCTGATCGGCGTATGGACCCGCAGATCGTCCGGCGGTGGCGGCGGCAGCAGCAAGCCGACCGTTGACATTCCGGATGATGTACCGACCTCGGCGCACCCTGCGGGGTGGATTGTACTAATTGTTAGATTCGCAGGTGTTGTCCATCGCCACCAGACTGACGAGTTGTGCAGCACTGTTATCACCCAGGGCCTCTCTCTTGCTCTTCGGCGATTCACCTCGTGTCGCGCTTGCGGTATCGCCTTAACCGTATGTGTAGCAGTACGCTGTCTGTGAACTGCGAATATTTCACGAAAGACACTCGACGGTAACCGACTGCCGTTCCCCATTTCGGAGCGGTCGCCGGTCTCTGGTCTGCGCCAGACTAACAAACAAGGGAAAGGGATGAAAATCAGAGGGTGGAAACCGTAGGTGTCTACCCTCTTGTGCCCCTGCCGGGTAGGCACATCCCCGTTGAATCTCAGCGAAAAACATCCAGTCCGTTAGAGACGAACACGCTTACGCAGTTCGAGTACTCCGCTCAGCCGGTGCTGAAAAAGCTGCCGCCCGGACAGGGCGTAGCGCATACGCGCCTCGTGTGCCAAGCAAAACCGGTGTCGAGAATGGCCTCTGCTAAAGATAAAAAGGAAAAGCACTCATCTTACAATGAGTGCTTGATGGTGGAAGTTACAGGGCTCGAACCTGTGACCCTCTGCCGGTTGGTACATGACGAACCCGGCTGCAA